>JACVRP010000508.1 GCA_014534385.1 Cyanobacteria bacterium Co-bin13 | reverse complement strand
TCCGGGCCAGCGGGCTGCTGCGGCTAGCGATTCCGGCTGAGTATGGCGGAGCCGGGGCAAGCTGGATCACGGTGGCCCAAGTAGTGCGAGAAATTGCGAATGTCGATGCTTCGCTGGCCAACGTCATTTCTTACCACCCTCTGGGGGTGATCATTCCCCAGCTTTACGGCAGCGAGGCTCAAGAGCGCTACTATTACAGCGAAACTGCCCGCCATAACTGGTTCTGGTGCAACGCGCTTAATCCTTTGGATCGACGGCTGGTGCTGACCCGTGACGACAGCGGCTACCGGCTCAATGGCACCAAGAGCTTTTGCTCTGGGGCAAAAGACTCAGACTACCTGCCCACCACTGCTGTTGTGCCGGGGGAAGAGGCGTTTACGGTAGTGGTCATTCCCACCAACCGGGCAGGTCTGACCTGTCACGACGATTGGGACAACATCGGCCAGCGCCAGACCGATAGCGGCAGCGTCACCTTCGACTCGGTGACGGTTCACCCCGAAGAAATCCTCACGCCGCGTCAGCCAGGGCATCCATTTCAGACCTTTCGGGCCTGCTTGGCCCAGTTCAATCTAGCCAACATCTATGTCGGCATCGCCCAGGGTGCGCTGGCTGCAGCCCGTGACTATGCCCAGACCCAAACGCGGCCTTGGCCTACCTCTGGCGTCGAGGCAGCTACTGAAGATCCCTACCGGCTGCACCGCTTTGGTGAATTGTGGGTGGGCGTCAGCGGGGCAGAAGCGCTGGTCGATCGAGCCGCTGACCAGATGCAGACCGCTTGGGACCAAGGCTGGGACTTAACCGAACAGCAGCGAGGGGAGTGCGCAATTGCGATCTCAACCGCCAAAGTCGCAGCAACCCAGGCGGGGCTAGCCATCAGCAACCAAATGTTTGACCTAATGGGAGCCCGCGCCACCAGTCGTCAGCACGGGTTTGATCGCTACTGGCGCAACCTACGCACCTTCACCCTGCACGACCCAGTGGACTACAAGCTGCGCGAAGTGGGTAACTGGGCGTTAAACCAGCAATACCCAACACCCGGGTTTTACGCTTGAGCCAGGTTGCCCATATCAGCCTTCCCCACCCATTCACCCTCCCACCCAAACCTATAGCTTACCGATCCAAAAATCGCTGTATCTGCAATGGAAAACCACAACCTGCTGATATTGACCCTATCCTCCCTAGCCAGCTTCGTCACGCTGATCGGCCTTGCCCTGTTTAGTGGCTAACGGCTCAGCACCGGAGCTTGGGAAGCTGCGGCTGGGCTGTTAGATCTGACTGAGGTGCATAAACCGGCAGCGTGAACCAAAACGTAGTGCCCTGGCCGAGTTGGCTGTCAACGCCAATTTTGCCACCATGAGCCTCAATGATTTGCTGGCAAATGTGCAGTCCCAGCCCCAGATGGAGCGGCTGCCTGCGGCTTATCCCGCGGCTGTAGCGATCAAAAATGCTGCGCTCCGAGGATATCCCATCGCTCTCAATGGGGCCGATGCCCTGGCCGTTATCGCTCACAGTGCAGTGTAGCCAGCGGCCCCTGAGTTGAGCATCAAGCGTAATGCAGACGCCGGAGCGGTTGTACTGCAGGGCGTTGGAGATCATGTTTTCATAGACTCGCCGTAGCTGCAGCGGATCGCCCATTAGGGGCGGCAGGTCGGGGGAAACTCGCTCGACAATGTGGCTCTGTTCCTGCTCAATCTGGAGCTGCAAATCACCGATGATGGCCTGCAAAAAGGGCGCTAGAGGCAGCGGTTGGGTCTGCAGCACAATGCCCTGCACCTCCTGAACATGGGCCTCTAGCAGCGAGTTGATCAGCCGCAGCTGACGTTCTTGGCTATCGATCATTTGGCCGATCATAAGCGGGCTCAGAGAGACTTCTCCTTGGCTATTGCGGTGCAGGTTTTTCAGCAGCATCAGCGTGCCAGTAACCGGGTTACGCAGATCATGGGAGACTGCGTGGAGAAAAAGCTGAAGCTGTTGCCGCAGTTCAAATTCTCGAATTAGCAGCCGTTCATAGAGATAAACACCGAGGTTTGCGACGAAGAAAATGCAGCAGACCAACACCACAAAGAAGATGTAGATGGTTAGCTGCATGCCCTCTTCTGTACCTGGCGTATCAAAGTTAAAGACGAAGAACGAGAGCATCGTCAGGCTGAGCAGGCTGAGCTGAGAGACTAGGTGCCACTGCCACCGCACCGGAATCAGCACCGCCTGCAGCATGAAGAAAATCACCCATCCGCCTAGGTCTAGAAAGGTTTCGCCAATCAGCATGTGCTGCAGTTGGGGCACCAGCAGCACCGCGCCTGCATAGCCCAAAAAGGCCAGCCGCACATACCGAGTGGAAGCAGGAGAGCGCAGCAGCAGTAAATTTAGCAGCAGCCCCAGCTCTTGAGCTGCCAGCACACAGAGCGTGAAGAGGATGCGATCGTTCCTCAAAGTGGCGTCTTCCTGTCCAACGCGGTTGAGAGCTGGCAGGATTAAACCCAGGTGGAGCACTGCCAAAATCCCTAAAAACACAGTCGAAATCCAGATCACCAGCCGCAGGCGATCCTGGATGAATTGCTGCTGCCAGGTAAGATACTCCTTAGATAGCGGCAAAGTTGACTGGGGCCGGATTTGGATCAGCCGTAGACGCTTTTGCAAAGCGGAGAAGGGCATGGCGTCCTGTCCTTTCGATTACCTCTAGAATGAGCTTTGTTCCAACGCTTAGCCAGCATGACGACCCGCTCTCCTGCTCCCCTCAAGCTGCTGATTGTAGACGATGACCCGATGATGCGGCTGGGGCTGACGGCTGCGATCGCAAGTCAGCCAGATCTGC
>JACVRP010000084.1 GCA_014534385.1 Cyanobacteria bacterium Co-bin13 | reverse complement strand
GCAGATCTGGCTGACTTGCGATCGCAGCCGTCAGCCCCAGCCGCATCATCGGGTCATCGTCTACAATCAGCAGCTTGAGGGGAGCAGGAGAGCGGGTTGTCATGCGGGTTCGCAGTCAGAACAACGCCTATTTTAGGCCTTGTCCCAGGCCATAACTGGGGTTTTGTCTCCAGGGAAGCTCCAGATCCCGTAATGGACTTGATAGGGGAACTCAACCGGACAAAAGCCATGCCCTTTTTAGCCCTACAGAAACAGCTGATCCAGCTGATCTCAATTCGGCCTCCAGCCGTACCGCCCCCAAAGGAATATCGCCTCTGGCGGCAGCAGTTTATCCACGATCGCCTGCAGCTGGTGATCTGGGTCTCGATTGTGTTTCTGGCGATTTTGTCAGGGCTCCACCTGGGGGTGATTTTGCCTGCCCTTAACCGCAGCGGCCAGGAAGATCCGACCTTAAGTAGCGATCGCATTCTCTTTCTCCTCTGCGTACTGGCGGCTCAGGAGCTAGGGCTGCTGCTAAATCTGCTGCTGCTGCGCCATCCTGCCTCTATTCGGTATGTTCGGCTAGCCTTTTTGAGCTATTCAGGGGCGGTGCTGCTGGTGCCCCAGCTACAGCACATGCTGATTGGCGAAACCTTTCTTGATTTGGGGGGATGGGTTATTTTCTTCATGCTGCAGGCGGTGCTAGTTCCGGTGCGGTGGCAGTGGCATCTGGCCTCCCAGCTGAGTTTGTTAGGTTTACTGCTGCTCTCGCTGACCGTTTTTCACTTTGACACGCCAGGCTTGGAAGAGAGTATGCAGATACCCACCTACATCTATTTCGTGGTGCTGGTTGGCTGCATCTTCTTTGTGGCAAATCTGGGCGTTTACCTCTACGAACGGCTGCTGATTAGGGAGTTTGAGCTGCGGCAGCAGCTACAGCTATTTCTCCATGCCGTTTCCCATGACCTGCGTAACCCCGTCACCGGCACGCTGATGCTGCTAAAAAATCTGCGCCGCAACGACCAGGGAGAAGTTTCCTTGAGCTCGCCTGTGGTCAACCAGATGATCGACAGCCAGGAACGCCACCTGCAGCTGATCAACTCGCTGCTAGAGGCGCACGTCCAGGAAGTGCAGGGCATTGTGCTACAGACCCAACCGCTAAAGCTAGCGACCTTTGTGCAGGCTATTGTCGACGATTTGCAGCCTCTGATCGATCAGGATCAGAGCCACGTTGTCAGTCTGGTTTCTCCCGACCTGCCGCCGATTGCCAGCGATCCGCTACAGCTGCGCCGAGTCTACGAAAACATGATCTCCAACGCGCTGCAGTACAACCGCCCTGGCGTCTGTATTAAGCTCAATGCCCAGATCAAAGACTGCTGGCTCTACTGCACCGTGAGCGACAACGGCCAGGGCATCGGCCCGATCGAGGGCGATGGGGCAACCTGGGAACGCAGCATTTTTGACCGCTACAGTCGAGGGGTCAGCCGCAGACAGCCGCTCCATTTAGGGCTGGGGCTGCACATTTGCCAGCAGATTATTGAAGCGCATGGCGGCAAAATCGGCGTTGACAGCCACCCCGGCCAGGGCACTACGTTTTGGTTTACGCTGCCGATCTACGCATCTTAACGGGACGCGCCCAGCCGCAGTTTGCCAAAGCCCCAGTTATTGAGTTGTTAAAGACCGCCGAACAGGGCAAGGCCAACCAGCGTTACGAAGCTGGCTAGAGAGGATAGGGTCAATATCAGCAGGTTGTAGTTTTCCATTGCATTAGGTTAGGCATAGCGAGACGGTCTGGTTGGCCTGTGGGGATCGTGGCGGTTGTTCTTCCGAGGAGGCTAAATCTCAATTTGATTCGAATCTGCGCTAAGCAAGGTGTTGGGTAGGGACGCAGGGGTCTGCGTCCGGTGCAGGGCTTAGCCGCCTCTTGCAAAAAATTGGCATGGGGCCCAGGCAATTTCGCTCAGGCATAAAATCCTGGTGTTGGGTATTGCTGGTTTAGCACCCAGTTGCCCACCTCGCGCAGCTTGTAGTCCACCGGATCGTGCAGGGTGAAGGTGCGCAGGTTGCGCCAGTAGCGGTCAAACCCGTGCTGGCGACTGGTGGCACGGGCTCCCATTAGGTCAAACATTTGGTTGCTGATGGCTAGCCCCGCCTGGGTTGCTGCGACTTTGGCCGTTGCGATCGCAACGGCACAGTCCCCTCGCTGCTGCTCGGTCAAGCTCCAGCCCTGCTCCCAGGCGGCCTGCACTTGATCAGCCGCACGATCTACCAGGGCCTCTGCCCCGCTGAGGCTGACCCACAGTTCACCAAAGCGGTGCAGCCGGTAGGGATCTTCAGTTGCCAGCTCAACGCCGGAGGTGAGCCAGGGACGGGTTTGGGTCTGGGCATAGTCGCGGGCTGCAGCTAGCGCACCTTGGGCAATCCCCACATAGATATTGGCCAGATTAAGCTGAGCCAGGCAGGCCCGAAAGGTTTGGAACGGGTGCCCCGGCTGGCGCGGAGCCAAGATTTCTTCGGGGTAAACCGTGACCGAATTGAAGGTGACGCTGCCGCTGTCGGTTTGGCGCTGGCCGATGTTGTCCCAATCGTCATGGCAGGTGATGCCCGCCCGGCTGGTGGGAATCACAACCACGGTAAAGGCCTCTTCCCCAGCAACAACGGCCGTAGTGGGCAGGTAGTCTGAGTCTTTTGCCCCAGAGCAAAAGCTCTTGGTGCCGTTGAGCCGATAGCCGCTGTCGTCGCGGGTCAACGCCAGCCGCCGATCGAGAGGATTGAGCGCATTGCACCAGAACCAGTTTTGGCGGGCGGTTTCGCTGTAGTAGTAGCGTTCTTGGGCCTCGCTGCCGTAGAGCTGGGGAATGATCACTCCCAGGGGGTGGTAGGAAAAAACGTGGGCTAGCGAGGCATCGACCTTGGCAATTTCTCGCACTACCTGGGCCACCGTGATCCAGCTTGCCCCGGCACCGCCATAGACAGTCGGAATCGCCAGCTGCAGCAGCCCGCTGGCCCGAATGCGATCGCGTTCTGCCTGGGGAGTGCCGCCCTGCCGGTCGCGCTCGGCGGCTGTAGCAGCAAACTCAGCCGCCAGTTCTTGGGCGATGGCGACCGGGTTTTCTGGCAGAGAGATCTCGGGGCAGGGAGCATCTTGGCCCGTCAGGTCGGGGGATCTTGAAATAAAAGGAGTCACAGTCATGTTCTCTAAACCTCCAGCCTATCGCTTCACTAGGGCCGGCGCTGCACCCGCCAAATCCAGGCCCAACAGCAGCTGTTCCTTCAACTCCTGAAACTGGACGCTGCTGCGCTGGCGGGGTCGAGGCAGATCAACCCGCAGCACCTTAAAAATTCGCCCTGGGTTGGGGTGCAGCATGATAATGCGATCGCTTAACACCAGCGCCTCTTCGACATCGTGGGTCACCAGCAGCAGCGTCGGGCGGTCGTAGCCCCAGATCTCCAGCAGGTGATCCTGCAAGCGGGCGCGGGTAAAGGCATCAAGGGCACCAAAGGGCTCATCTAGCAGCAGAATGTCGGGCTGGGTGACTAGGGAACGTGCGATCGCAACCCGCTGCGCCATCCCCCCCGAAAGCTGACGCGGCAGCGCGTGGGCAAAAGGAGTCAAATGCACCTTGGCCAGCACCGCCTCAGAACGTCGTCGCCGCTCCGGCAGCGGCAGATTGTGCAGGCCAAACTCAATGTTTTCCTGCACCGTCAGCCAGGGCATCAGCCGAGGTTCTTGAAACACCAGCCCCACCTTAGGGTGTGGTGCGGTGATCAGCTCATTGTCGATCAGCACCCCGCCCAGACTGGGAAACTCCAGCCCGGCGACAATCCGCAGCAGCGTGCTCTTGCCGCAGCCGCTGGTGCCCACCAGCGTGACAATCTCCCCCGGCTCGATTTTGAGGGTAATTCTCTCTAGGGCGGTAAAGCCGTTGTCGAACTGTTTTGAAACGTTTTCGATGTAGAGCATGGCTGGAGGAGTAAGGGAGTGGATGGGTGGATGAGCGGATGGGTGGATGAGTGGATGAGCCGCGTAGGATGGGCAAAGCGAAGCGTGCCCATCAGATCAAACAACCGTAAAGTAAGCCGCGTAGGATGGGCAAAGCGAAGCGTGCCCATCGAAACACATAACAGAGTGCATAGCGCCAAAGGTGCACTACCTACACGCAGCCACACCCCCTCACGCTGAAATGTAGGTATCCTGCCAGCGAAGCAAGCGCTTACCCAGAGCGGCCAGCAGCGAGTCGGTCAGCTTACCCAACAGGGCAAACAGCAGCAGGCTGGCTAAGATGATCGCGGGTCGGCCGGTGGTTTGGCCGTCTATGAGCAAAAAGCCTAAGCCCTGGCTGGCTCCCATCAGTTCGGCGGCTACGACAAACATCCAGCCCAGGCTGAGCCCGTTGCGTAGGCCCACGATGTAGGCGGGCAGGGTAGCCGGAAAAAACACCCGGTAAATGAGCTGAATTTGGCTTAGGCGGTAGATCTTGCCCACCTCCACCAGCTTGCGATCGACATTTTGAATGCCACTCATCAGGTTGAGGTAGACCGGGAAAAATACCCCTACGGCAATGAGCGCCACCTTCGAGGTCTCAAAAATTCCCAGCCAGAGGATAAATAGGGGCACCCAGGCCAATGAGGGAATATTGCGCAGCGCCTGCAGCAGCGGATCGAGGTAGCGATGGGCAACGGGGGAATAGCCGGTTAATGCCCCAAAAACCGTGGCCGCTAGAGTGCCCACCCCAAAGCCCAACACCACGCGAAAGAGCGTGATGCCGATGTGGCGCACCAGTTCGCCGCTAGCTGCAAGTCCCCAAATAGTGGCAGTCACCGTTGAGGGGGCAGGCAGCAGGTTGGGTGGAAAAACGCCCAGCCGCGACAGCAGCTCCCAAGCAATCAGCAGCCCTATCGGCAGCACCCAGCCCTGGTACCGGCTGCGCAACCAGCGGTGGCGAGATAGGCCTTTGGCACCCGTCCTTGCCCCTGCCCCCCAGGTCGCTTGCTGCCGCGAGTGGGTTGCTTTGGCTGGAGAACGGCCGTTTTGGGGCTCGGATGAGGGTGCTAAATCAGACGATCTTGTGTAAAAGCCCATAGGGCCTCCTGCTAGCGACGAGCAACTTTCTCGATGTACTGCGGATCAATGAGTTCGCTGACAACCTGCTCCACGTTGGTTGAGGCGGGAATGACGCCGCTCTTTTTCAGCACGTCTCCAGCTGCCAGAATGGTGTCTTTCTGCACCGGGCCGATGACTGAGTTGGACAGGTCGGTGCGCTCTAGCTGTTTGGCGGCAACTTGGGGCGACAAGCCAGCCTCTTTTTCTAGAATGGCGGCTAGCTCAGCCGGATTTGCCACAGCCCACTGTCTGGCCTGCTCGTAAGCTGCCAGTACCCGCTCAACGTAGGCCGGATACTGGTTGGCAAAGTCTTCCCGCACGTTGAGCACACCGTAGGTATTGAAGTCGGGGTTGCGGTAAAACAGGGTAGATCCCTGCTCCAGTTCAGTAGTAGCCATGTGCGGGTCAAGTCCGGCCCAGGCGGCCACATCGCCCCGCTCTAAAGCAGCTCTGCCGTCGCCATGCTGCAGCTGCACGATCTCAAGGTCTTTTTCAGAAAGCCCGACCTGGTCGAGCGATCGCAATAGGAATATATAGGGATCGGTGCCCCGCGTGGCGGCTACCCGCTTGCCTTTGAGGTCTTCTACCCGGCTGATGCCAGAACCGGGGCGCGTCACCAGGGCAGTCCACTCTGGCTTGGAGTAGACATAGACGGATTTGATCGGGTTGCCGTTGGCCTTGCCCAGCAGCGCTGCCGCCCCGGCGGTAGAGCCAAAATCGATGCTGCGACTGTTGAGCAGCTCCAGGGCTTTGTTGCTGCCCTGGCTTTGGGTCCACTCGACGCGAATGCCGTCTTTGCCCAGGTCTTCCTCCAGCCAGCCCTTATCCTTCAACACCAGGCTGACCGGGTTGTAGTAGGCAAAGTCTACGCGCACCGCGTCGGGGCCAGCGGCCGTAGTCGAGCTTTGGGCACAGCTATTGAGCACCGAAAAGCAAAAGATGGCGGTGAGGGCAATCAGCCAGGTGGGCAGGCGCAGCGGGTTTAGCCGTCTCAGCCAGCGTTTGCCAAATCCAGAGGGGAAAACACGTTGAATCATGGTTTGAGTATTCAAAAGAAGGACGTATGCATTTAGAAACCCGGTTTCTTTTAGGCTTGCAGGGCCGCGACTCGCAGCAGGGGCAGAAACCCGGTTTCTTTTAGGCTTGCAGGGTCACGACTAGCACCAGATGGAGAAACCGGGTTTCTTCTAAGCGTGCAGGGCCACGACTCGCAGCAGATGGAGAAACCGGTTTCTCAAGCTAGCTGGCGCTGGCGGGAACCTTTTCGTTGGCGATGATTTCACCCAGAGGGCTGACGTAGCGGCTGGGCGCTGCTTTGGGCAGGTTTTCCAACGGCAGCTTGGGAAAGACCAGCTCGGCAAAGCGGTAGGCTTCCTCCAGGTGGGGATAGCCAGAGAAAATAAAGGTATCGATGCCCAGATCGGCATATTCCTGAATGCGGGCAGCAACCTGATCGGGGTCGCCTACCAGCGCTGTTCCTGCGCCACCCCGGACTAAGCCAACGCCAGCCCAGAGATTAGGGCTAACCTCTAGGCTGTCTCGACCGCCCTGGTGCAGTGCTACCATGCGCCGTTGTCCCTCGGAGTCAGCGGTTGCCAGAGCAGCCTGAGCAGCGGCAATAGTCTGATCATCCAGGTGGTGGATCAGCCGATTGGCAGCTTCCCAAGCTTCGGCCTCGGTTTCCCTGACAATCACGTGCAGGCGAATGCCAAAGCGCAGCGTGCGGCCATGTCGGGCGGCCAGGCTGCGAACCTCGGCAATTTTGTCGGCGACCAAGGCCGGAGGCTCGCCCCAGGTGAGGTAGCAATCGACGTGCTTGGCAGCAACTTCTTTTGCGATCGCACTTGACCCCCCAAAGTACAGGGGCGGGTACGGAGCCTGCACAGGCGGAAAGAGCAGCTTCGACCCCTTGACCGAGAGGTGTTTGCCCTCAAAGTCAACGACTTCGCCCTGCATCACCCCGCGCCACACGTGCAGAAACTCGTCGGTCAATTCGTAGCGGGCCGTTTTGTCTAAATGCAGCCCATCTCCGGCCAGCTCCGTCGGATCGCCCCCTGTCACCACATTGACCAGCAGCCGCCCCTGCGACAGCCGATCAAAGGTCGAAGCCATACGAGCTGCCATCCCTGGCGAGGCAATGCCGGGGCGCACCGCCACCAGAAACTTCATCCGCTGAGTCACTGCAATCAGCGAAGCTGCCGTAATCCAGGCATCTTCGCAGGATTTGCCCGTAGGGAGCAGTGCGCCTGCATAGCCCAAGTGATCAATGGCAACGGCTAGCTGCCGCAGATAGTCGGGGGTAATGGCGCGTCCCCCAACCGCCGTGCCCAGGTAACGGCCATCGCCGTGGGTGGGGATAAACCAGAGCACATTCATAGCAAACTCCTTCATACCGTCTGCGCTTGCGACAACACTCAAAGATCCGGAGAAGAGAAAAGGTACAGGGAGGGAGCAGGAGCCTGAACGCGCATGTCAGAGAGGTGGCATAACCATTCCTATGCGAGTGAGTGAGCTCCCTGTACCAAACCAGTTAATTGCTTGAATTCCTGTAAGTTCCTATAGACGCCAAGTCAGGCCGGACAACCCTTTAGGAATCTCCGGAAATTTGGTGGGAATACCGTTATTTGACTGGCACTGAGTATGTCACGATCTCATTTCACTTTCAAGTAAATTGAAATACAATTTCAATTTAGACAGGTCCAGGCACTGCGACTGGGGTTCATCCCTGCTGGTTTTAGGCTGTAGGAAAAGGCCCTGTTCCCGTCCCTGGAGCGCAGGTATCGCTGTCGCCACATTGCTCAGGGCGCTGCCGCCATAACCCTAAAAAGCGGCTGAGCTAGCCCAATAAGTTTCCAACCCGTGTTAAACCGTAGGAGCGCCTGTCAGGGTGAGTTGGAAGCTGTTTACTCCACCATGAAACAAATTTTGTTGGGCCTGGTGTGCCCTCTATTAGTCTTTGCGTTGTTGGCGGTGCTGGTTGCCGTCAACCCCAATGTCTTGACCTGGGACATTTCTCTGCTGCGAATCATTCACCCCTATGCCAATCCCAGGCTGGATCGGGTGGCTGCGATCGCAACCGACTTCGGCACCGAACTGGGCGTCATTCCGGCTACGCTACTGCTGATTGCCCTGGCCCTGTGGCGACAGCGCTGGCGCATCGCCACCTACCTGAGCCTGACCCTAGTCGGCAGCAGCCTGCTCAACCGCACCCTCAAAGAACTCTGGCACCGTGCCCGCCCCGCCCTCTGGGAAGCGCTCAAGCCCCATCTAGACTTCAGCTTCCCCAGCGGCCACGCCATGTCCAGCATGACCTTCGTGGCCACGCTGATTTTGATTAACTGGAACACCCCCCTCAGACCCTGGATGCTCATCTACGGCAGCCTGTTTGTCGTTATCATCGGCTGGACTCGCCTGTACCTGGGCGTGCATTTCCCCAGCGACATCCTGGCAGGCTGGATGCTCTCCATCGCCTTTGCCATAGGCATGAGCCTGATTGTGTTTCGGGAAGAGCCAGCCCCAAACGCCGCAGACTCTATAGCGAGTGAGGAATAGTGGCTGTTAGCCTACCCATCCGCCCATCCACCCGCCTACCCATCCACGACAGCCTTCTCACTAATTCGAAAATCCCTGCAAGCGCCGACGCAGGTCCCGAATTGCAGCGCCCGTTCCCTGTTCACTCGCCGCCTGCAAACACTGGCTGACGACTTCTGCCAGGTCAATTGCTGGAAAAAATCGGCTATGGCTACGGAGCTGATAAGCCCCCGCTTCCAGCGCCGAAATTGTGAGTCGATTATTCTTAAATAGCCAGACCTCAGGCACGCCGTACGGCAGGTAGTCTTCGGCATCGGTATAGCTGGTCACGTCGATCTCAATTACCAGATCAGGCGGAGGATCTGTCTCCCACTGAAGCCGGTCCCTGCCCACCGCCGCCTGCCAGTTATCAATGTAAAAGCAGTAGTCGGGCTCAATGCCCCCCTCCTCAGGCAGCTCCATCGTGATCGGCGTGAATGCCTCGTAGTTGCGATCTTGGCTGTCGAGTAACGCTTTCACAACGTCGGCCAGAATATTGGCTTCACGACCGTGTTTGGGCAAAGGGCTCATAAGCAGAATCTCACCCCGGCGGTATTTGATGCGAGGAACGGAGCCATCGCCCCGGCTGTCTCGCAGCAGGCAGTAGTCCTGCCAGGTTCCCGGCATTCGCACCACAGTCCCCGCCGGCAGCTGTGTCTTGTCTCTAGAGATCACGCCATACATAAGTTCGCATCGTGCGACTATGCCCTGATTATGGCTTGCCTAGCGCACCCGTGGGCAAACGCAAACGGTCGGGCGAGCATTGCTGTGGGTGAGGCCATACCCTTCAACCCTGAGCCAATGCCCACCCGACGGCCTCTGCGCCCTAGCATCAGAGCGGCAGGCGAAACTTCGAGCGCAGCTTCACGCCAAGCCCGGTGCCCAGCAGCGCAAAGGCAATCCATAGCCAGCCGTGGAGGCTGGTGGAGGCAATGCCGCTAAAGTAGGCTCCCACGTTGCAGCCAAAGGCTAGCCAGGCTCCGTAGCCCATCATTAGCCCGCCGATCAGCGCCGCCACGACCGCCAGCTTCGACGGGGGCTGGCGCATAGAGAGTCGCCCGGCCAACGCGGCCGCCAGCGATGCCCCCAGCACAATGCCAAAGTTCATCACCGAAGTGACGTCGGCAAAGACGCTGGCCTGCAGCATTTGGGCGATGCCCTCTTGGCTCCAAAACTCGCTGCTTTGGGGGTTCCAGCCTAGCAATTGGGCGATCTTGGCGCTCCACAGGGTAAAGCCCCAGGTTACGCCCCAGGGACGACCAGCCAGCACCAGGGTCAGCGTGTTGAGCAGGGCCAATGCGATCGCACCCCACACCAGCGACCAAGGGCCATAGAGGAAGGACCGCCACGAGAGCGGCTGCCACAGGGGGGTCTTCTCTGCCATCTGTCGCTGCCAATACCAAAGCCCGGCTGCCAACGCTCCTAAGACAGCGAGCTGTAGGGCGACCCCGGCCCAGCCCCACTGCACCAGGGAAATGGGTTCGCTCTGGGGTAGGCCCTGCCACAGCCCGTTGGTTAACGTGCCCAAAAAAGAGCCTGTGCCAAAGGTCAGCAGAGTGAGCAGCATCATGGAGCTGCCGCCGCCGATGGTGTAGAGCGTGCCGCAGGCGCAGCCGCTGCCGAGCTGCATGCCGACCCCAAAAAGAAAGGCCCCAATCGCACCCTGCACCGCCACCGGAGCAACCGCTCCACGTCCTACCTGGCTCAGCAGCAGCGGCGCAAACAGCACCGTCGCTAGGGCCAGCATCAGCACCTGAGACAGCACGCCTCTCACATCGCGGTTGACCAGCAGCTGGCGGTAAGACGAAGCAAAGCCAAAGCTGGCATGGTAGAGCGTTAGCCCGAAGAGGGTGCCGACGATAAACAGGGCGCTCTGCTTCCAGCCAAAGGGCAGCAGGCCTACCGT
>JACVRP010000135.1 GCA_014534385.1 Cyanobacteria bacterium Co-bin13 | reverse complement strand
CTTTGAGCTAATCGAAGGCCCCACCCGGCCGCGTAGCCCGCTTCCTGGCTTAGACTGGCTGCAAGATTCCCCCGATGCCATTAACCCCGAGTTTGGCAGTCTACATCCTCTAGAGGGGCTGCGAACCTCTCTGGTAGAAGAGGAGGGCGCAACGCTGCTGGTGGTTTTGGAAGCCCTAAGCCGTTTTTTTCTGAAGCACTACGACAGTTTAGAGGGAGCAACTTTTCCGGTGCTCCAGGCCCGCTACCGCATTCCCAATCCAGCGGGCGAACTCGACCGTAAAACCATTTCAGTAACGGTGAAAACCTTACCGGAGGTGGCAGATGAGCTAATGGAGCAAACGAGCCTGGCCTTTGCGGATCAGGTCGGGCTGGGCTCGGGCTTTCCGGTGCTGCGAGATGACTTTGTGCCTGAGGGGTCAATCATTTTGCTGATGCAGTTTTCCCCCGAGTGGGTTGAGCAGCTGCGGCACAGCTCAGCCATTTACTACCAGGCTCTCAGCGAACCGCAGGCTGCTCCAGGCGGTTTGCCCGTCGTGCTGATTCAGACGACCCGGCCCAAGGCCCAAATTCTGATTCAAGATTTACAGCAGGCGGGGGGCGTTAAGGCCGTTTGCTTTAACCAGGGCCGTGACCTGATCAGCGGTGAGAGCTACGAACTGGGGCTGCTGCAGAGCGGTGACGGCGAATTTCATCTATTTGCCGAATACCAGCCCTCAGAGTTGACCGACAAGCGCATTCTCAAGCGCTGGCAGCAGTGGCAGCAGGAGTATAAGGGAGCCTGCGCCGTAGTGATTGCGGGCGGCGTGACCGGCACCTCCAAGGGCAAGCCCCAGATTAAGGATCTGTACGCCTTCTTTGAAACCACCGCTCAAACCTGTGAGGCGCTGGGGCTGCCGCCGCTGCAGCTGCAGTACGCCCTAGACTGGGAACTAGATCGCTAGGGCAAAAGGCCATAGCCTCAAATCCCGCAAAGAATTAATATATGTAAAGCAAATCTAAGGATACGGCAGCGAATGCGAGTTGCGATTGTCGGTGCAGGGCTGGCTGGAATGGTAACTGCCCTGGAGCTGGTAGATGCAGGCCACGAGGTCGAGATTTTTGAGGCCCGTCCTTTTGTTGGCGGCAAGGTCGGCAGCTGGATTGATAAAGACGGCAACCATGTGGAGATGGGGCTGCATGTCTTCTTTGGCTGCTACTACAACCTGTTTGAGGTGATGAAGAAAGTAGGGGCCTTTGATCACCTGCTGCTCAAGGAACACACCCACACCTTCGTCAACCGAGGCGGGCAGACCGGAGCGCTAGATTTTCGCTTCATTACCGGGGCTCCCTTCAACGGAATGAAGGCCTTTTTTACCACTACCCAGCTCTCGGTGCAGGACAAGCTGCAAAATGCGATCGCGCTAGCCACCAGCCCCATACCGCGCGGCCTGGTTGACTTTGAAGGGGCGATGAGAAATATCCGCTCCCTGGATCACATCAGTTTTGCCGACTGGTTTCGCAAGCAGGGTGGCTCCAACGGCAGCCTCAAGCGCATGTGGAACCCGATTGCCTACGCCCTCGGCTTTATCGACACCGAAAATATTTCAGCCCGCTGCATGCTCACCATTTTCCAGTTCTTTGCTGCCCGTACCGAGGCTTCGGTGCTGCGAATGCTGGAAGGCTCTCCAGATACCTATTTGCACCAGCCAATCGTCAACTACCTGACCGAGCGAGGCACTCAAATTCATACCCGCAGAGGTGTGCGGCAGGTTTTGTTTGAGGGTGAGGGCGACCAGACCCAGATCACGGGCCTGGTTGTAGCCAATGGCGAGCGTGAGGAAACCATCACCGCCGATGCCTACGTCTGTGCCTGCGACGTACCCGGTATTAAGCGGCTAATTCCCGATGCCTGGCGCAAGTGGCCCCAGTTTGACAATATCTTCAAGCTAGAGGCGGTGCCCGTGGCTACGGTGCAGCTCCGCTTTGATGGCTGGGTGACAGAGTTAAACGACCCCGAGGCCCGTAAGCAGCTGCAGCAGGCGGAGGGCCTAGACAACTTGCTCTATACCCCCGATGCTGACTTCTCTTGCTTTGCCGATCTGGCGCTAACCAGCCCCAGCGACTACTATCGTGAGGGACAGGGCTCGCTGCTGCAGCTGGTGCTAACCCCCGGCGATCCTTTTATCAAGCAGAGCAACGAAGAGATTGTCCAGCATGTGCTAAAGCAGGTGCATGACCTGTTCCCCTCTTCGCGGGAGCTAAACGTGACCTGGTCTGGCGTGGTTAAGCTAGCCCAGTCTCTCTATCGAGAAGCCCCCGGCATGGAGCCCTACCGCCCCGACCAGGCCACACCGATCTGCAACTTTTTCCTGGCGGGCAGCTACACCCAGCAAGACTACATCGATAGTATGGAAGGAGCGACAATTTCTGGCCGTCGGGCTGCACAGGCAATTTTGGAACACGCCCATGAGTGATTGGCTCGACCACAGTGTTTTGGTTGATGTAGATGTCCCGGTGGAAGTGGCTTGGGGGCTTTGGTCGGATCTAGAGCAAATGCCCCGCTGGATGAAGTGGATTGATTCGGTTACTGTATTGCCCGAAAACCCCGATCTGTCTCGCTGGAAGCTGGCGACGCGGGGCCTTGAGTTTACCTGGCTGTCGCGCATTGTCACCCTGGTGCCGCAGCAGATCATTCAGTGGGAGTCGGTCGATGGGCTGCCCAACCGAGGCGCGATCCGGTTCTACGATCGCAAGGGCAGCACCACCGTTAAGCTGACGGTCTCCTACGACGTGCCCGCCATCGTTAAATGGATGGACAATCTCTTTTTGGGCAGGGTGGTGGAGGGAGAGCTGCAGGCCGACCTGAACCGCTTTAAGAGTTATGCCCTAGCCGCGAAGCAGCAGTCTTCCTAGCCCTATGGATACGCTGACTCAACAGGTTCAGTCTCGGCTGGAACGGTTTGAGTTTGAGGCCTTGTTCAGGGCGGTGCTGGGCTGGAGTGCGGCTGGGGCCAGGTTAGGCTCGGCGGCTGCAGACCTTAAAGACGGAGCCCTGGCTGGCCTGAGCTGGCGGGCCGTTGCCCAGCGATCGCACTGCACGGTCGTGGAGGTGACTTTAAGCCAGCCTTGGAATTTAAGCCCAGACCTGCGGCAGCAGATTTACCGAGTCATTGCGGCGCGGGTGGCTTGCCCGCTGCTAATTTTCCTGGAGACCTCTCGCCAGCGCAGCCTGTGGGTGTGGTCGGGCTCGGCTGAGGCAGAGGGGTACCTGCACAGCCGGGTCTACATTCGAGGTCAGGTCGATAAAACCTGGGCCAGTCGTCTGGTTCGTCTTCACCTGCAGATTTTAGAGGCCTCAGAATCACTCGATCTGGCTGACCCGCTGGCGGCTTTGAGCGGCAGCAGCGATTTGGTCAGGGTGCAGGCTCACGTTCGGGCGTTTCAGGCCAGCCTGGAGCAGATCTACGGCAACATTACCGGGATTGGCCGGATTTGCGATCGCAGGCACTATGCTCTGGTTGTGCTCTGCCGCCTTTTAGCCATCGTGATGCTGCAGCGCTACCGCTGGCTTGACCAGGGGGATGAGTGGTATCTGCACAATCGCTTTGGCCAGAGTCAGCAGCAGGGAGCTGACCAGTTTTTCCACGGGTTTTTGCAGCCCCTCTGGTTCCAGGGGTTTACGCTGCCGTCCCAGGAGCGGCCTCTGGCGCTGCCGCTGGGAGACGTGCCCTTTCTGCCGACCGGGCCGTTTCAGCTGCATCCGCTGGAGCAGCAGTATCGTCAGATCCAGATTGCCGATGTCGCCTTTGAGGCCGCCTTGGATTGGCTGGGCGACCTGGCAGGATCCGCCGCGCCTGATCAGGTGCTGGATCTGCTGGGCCCTATCCTTGAACAGTTTGTGAATCAGTCGGGCGATCTGCCCCTGGCGACCCCTGAGCCGATGGTGAGGGCGCTGTGCGATCGCACCCTGGAGCACGCACTGCTGCACCAAAGCAAATCCCTTCCAAAGGTCTCCTTTCCCTCCTTAGATGACCTGCTAATGGCCCTCACTGCCTCGAATGCACGGGCTTTGCTGGAGCTGCTGCCAAACCTGACGATCCTCGATCCGGCCTGTGGGTCGGGCCGGTATCTAACGGCGGCGCTGCGGTTTCTGACTCAGACAGGGGCCGCGCTGGCCGCTATTTTGCAGGCAACCCCCAAAGCCAGCTTGCCCGACTGGCTGCAGCTGACCCCTGGCTTTTCCTACACCCTGGCGCTGCAGCGACGGATTTTGAACGGAGCTTTTCTGGGCGTTGACCTGTCGGCTGAGGGGCTGGAGCTAGCCCGGCTGCAGCTCTTTCTGCAGCTGATTCAGCAAATCAGGCAGCCCCAGGAACTGCAGGGGCTGCCTGACCTATCCCTCACCCTACTGCAGGGCAATGCCCTGATCGGCCTGATCAAGGTAGACTCGGAGCGGTTTGACCAGGTGCAGGGCCGGGCGGCAGCTGAGCCATCGACAGCAGAGGCTGACCTGGCGCTTCAGGGCAACCTGCTGCAGCCCCTGCTGGCAGAAAACTATCGCAGCACCCTGGCCGAGCGGCAGATTCGCCTGGAGCACTACCGGGAGCAGACCTACCTGCTCTCGGAGGTAGACGGCATTCCCGGCTATGTGCAGGCAGAATTTTTGCGTGACCGCTTGCTTGAACTTAACCGCATAGCCCAGGGCCGGCTCAACCAGCTGCTGCTGAGCGAATTTAGCCAACAGCTCGGCATTCGCTACCGGCAAAGCGACAGCCAGGGACGGCAGCAGCGACGACCCCTGACCCTGGCCGATATAGAAGCGTTAAAGCCCTTTCATTGGGGCTTCCATGTCCACAAGCTGCTGGAGCAGGGCGGTTTTGATGTCGTGCTGTGCCATCCGCCCTGGACGGGGGTGCAGAGCACGGCTGAGGACTTTTTCGTTGCTTTTCAAGATCTGTTCGAGCGCAAGGGAATTACGCTAGAGGCCTTTCGCCACCACCGCAGGCAGCTTCTCACCATTGATGCTGATCTGGCTACTGCCTGGCGAGACTACTGCGGTCAGTTTGCCTTTCTCAGCGACTATTTTCGTCGGGCTGAGCCCTTTCGCCAGTCTGCCCAGCCGCCGCCCCGCCAGTCTCAGATGCGGCTCTACCAGGCCCGACTGTTGCTAGAGCGCAGCCAGCAGCTCCTGCGGCCGGGAGGCATCGGTGCATTTCTGCTGCCGCCTGACCTGTGGCACCACGACAACGCTGCCCGGCTGCGCCACTGGCTACAGGCAGAAAACCGCGTGCTGAACGTGATTGAAGTTTCTAACCAGCAGGGGGCGTTGGGGCCTGTGCCACCTCGTACAGCGGTTAGCCTGCTGTGGCTGGAGAAGGGGGTTTTAGAGCCCGCCGTTATGGTTCACAGTCAGCCTGCCCAACCCCCTACTGCCGCTGACCTATGGAGCCTGCTGCAAAGCCCGATCCACCTGGCGGAAGAGGGCCTCGAGATTGGCTGAGTTATCTAACACCACATCCGCCTGGGCTATCTTTTCAGCCAGCGGCATCTGGCTGCGAATGCGGGCCTGGGCCTGATCTGCGGTGAGCGAGTTGCGCGCCATTAGCCGCTGCTGCTGCTGGGTCTCGCTGCAGGCTACTACCCAAATTTCTGTCACCTGATCAGTTAGGTTGGCCTCAAATAGCAGGGGAATGGCCTGCACTACGATGGGAAGCGCCGCCAGCTCGGCCATCGCCTGGGCAAACTGCTGGCGCACAAAGGGGTGGATCTGCTGCTCTAGCCAACGCTTTTCAGCCGCGTCATTAAAGACGATCTCTCCCAGGCGAACCCGGTTTAAACTGCCTTCTGGCTGCAGGATGGTGGGGCCGTAGCGGTGTGCGATCGCAGCTAGAATCGGCGACCCCGGCTCGACTGCCGCCCGCGCGTAGTGATCGGCATCCAGCACCGGAATCTTGTGCTGCGTCTGTAGATACTCAGACACCGTGGACTTGCCGGTGGCGATGCCGCCAGTTAGGCCAATGATTCGCTGTTCGCCCATCTGCTGATGGCCTCAGTCAGGCCGTCCAGGGTATACTCCGCCGCTTCGATGTCTACCCGCCCCAGCAGCTCCCGACAGGTAATGGAGGTTTGCGGCCCAATTGAGGCAACCGCCACGGTCGCCAGGGGGCTGCGCCAGTCTGGCCCCAGGCCCTGCTCCACCAGCCTGCAGAAATGCCGCACCGTCTTGGAGCTGGCAAAGGTGACCACGTCTATCACCCCAGACTTTAGGGCAGCAATACACTGCGAATCGGGTTCGCGGGGGCAGCCTGATTCGTAGGCGGCCACGGCCACGACGTCTGCCCCGGCAGCCGTGAGTTCTTCGACCAGCACTTCCCGGCTGCCGCTCTCTACCCGAGGGAACAGCACTTTGAGCCCATTCACGGGTTCGGGAAAATGCTCTACCAGCGCATCTGCTACGAAATCAGGGGGGACAAAGTCTGGCGCGAGGCCCCACTGCCGCAGCACTGCTGCCGTTTTTTTGCCCACCACCGCGATTTTGACGCCAGCTAGCGATCGCACATCTTTCCCAGCGGCCAGCAGCCGCTCCATGAAGTAATTAACCCCGTTGGCCGAAGTCAGGATCAGCCAGTTGAATTGGGGCAGACGTGCGATCGCACCGTCTAGCTCAGCCCAGCTTGAAGGGGGGCGAATTTCCAGCGCCGGCATTTCTACCACCTGAGCTCCCTGGGCCTGCAGCAGCTCGCTGAACTGGCTCGACTGTCCAACCGAGCGCGTAATCAGCACAGTTTTACCCTCTAAAGGCCTTGCTGGGGATGCAGCCGCAGGAGCCGCATCAGCCAGACTTCTCAGTTCAGTCATCTGCAACGCTTGCCTCTCACTGCCCAGCAAATACGGACGCAATCCTACCACTTCTCCAATCACAATCACGCAGGGCGACAGACTCTCTCCTTTAGTGACCTGCTCAATACTGAGCAGGGTGCCCTGCCAAACCTGCTGCTGCGGCTGACCCGCCCAGCGAATAACGGCCACGGGCGTTTCAGACCGCTTGCCGCTTAATCGCAGCCGCTCTGCGATCGCGCCTAAATTGCGTGCCCCCATCAGCAGCACCAGCGTCTGCATCTGGGCTAGCGTGTGCCAGTCCAGCAGATCCATGTCGTGGGCCGTTACCACCGTAAAACCGTGGCTCCACACAGAATCGGTTAACGGAATTCCAGCCAGCAGCGGCGCAGCCAGAGCCGAGGACAGGCCCGGCACCACTTCAAACGCGCACCCCCCTTCCTTAAGCGCCTGAATCTCTGAAGTCGTGCGACCAAAAATGAAAGGATCGCCGCTTTTCAGCCGCACTACCTGCCGCCCCTGCTGGCACAGCTCCACCAGCAGCCGATCAATCTCGGTCTGAGTATGGCTGGGCTGACCGCCCCGCTTGCCAACATCAAACTGCTCACACGCTGGCGGCAGCAGCGCTAACCAATCGCTATTCACCAGAGCATCGTGCACCAGCGCCTCAGCCTGCCCCAGCACTTGATACCCCCTCAAGGTGAGATAGGCCAGATCCCCCGGCCCCGCTCCTATCAGATACACCTTCCCTGTCGTCACGCTGCTGTTCCTGGGATGCGACCTTTTTATGATGCCTGAGAATGGGTAGGGGGTGGGTAGGAGGGTGGATGGGTGGATGGGAGGGAGAGAAAGGGGGCAGGGGAGCGGGGGGGCAGGGGGAAGTGAAGACGGTTGGTTAAGGTTTTCCTCACTATCCCTACTACCCCTATCTTGATTTCCCAGTTCTCCGCGTCTCCTCCTATTCGCGTCTCCCCCTCTCCGCGTCTCCCCCCTCTCCCTTACCCTCTGCTGATTAAACTACAAAAATCTCCTCCCCCCGAGCCCCTGAGTCCGGCTATCTTAAGTCAATAGCGAACTATTTCTTCCCCCCTAACCGTGAGGCAGGCTGCATAATGTCACAACCTTTGCTTGAGCGTGTTTTTTCGGGCTTTGCCACTGCAGCGGCTGCGATCGCACTGTCGCCTCAGGTGGCATCAGCGGCTACGCTGAGCTTTGTGCAGCCGGAGGTAGCCGGTACCTTTACGCCTTTGGTGCCTGTGAACCCTGGTGAGTATGGTTTTGAGGGGCGGGGTGGCAGCCCGACTACCTGGGAACTGGGTGTGGGGACTCAGACCAGCTTTGGCGGCAGCTTTAATGAGGCAGACTTTGTTTGGGATGCGCCGCAGCCTTTTGAGATGACCTGGGCTCCTGGATCTCTGGTCAGCGTCACGGTCGGCACGACGAGCTTGTCTTACAGTGCTGATTGGCAGGTGGGCAACGCGATTCGAGTCATTGCTAAACGCAATGCTCTGCTGTCGATTTCGGAAGTAGATGGGCAGGGTCTGGTGGGCGGCATCGGATCGATCGCCGGAACGGGGCTAGAAAAGCTCTACATTGCTGGAGACAGCCTGCTAGATGGGTGGACGCTGAAGGGTCAGATTCAAATTGCGCCGGGCGGCAACTCTCGCAATGAAGTGTTAATCACCAGCGGCACCTTCACCCCCGCCGAACCAGTCCCCGAACCACTGACTACGGCGGCTCTATTTCTGGTAGCGACAGCAGGATTGGGGCTGACTCGACGGGCGCTCAAAGCCTGACTGGGGAGGGCAATTTCGTGGCATTCTGATAGCCAGTATTCAAAAGAGCCCCGATGATCACGCT
>JACVRP010000487.1 GCA_014534385.1 Cyanobacteria bacterium Co-bin13 | reverse complement strand
GGGGGGGGGGGTGGGGGGGGGGGGATGGGGTAGGTCGAGGTTTAGGGCTGCGCTTTGAGTCTTGACCCAGGGCCTTCTCCCGGACCCCGCTTTTTGGGTGCCCAGGCTCCCCCAAACCCCCCGAAAGGAGTTGATGGGGTTAAACCCTAGATGGCAGAGCTACCAGCATTGGGCCTTCAGGGATGAAGCGGGCGGTCAGATTCGTTTTCTTTTCCAAGGGCCGGAAGTAGGCGATGGGGAGGGGGGTGTCGAGCTTTTGCAGATCTTGAGCCCGCCAAAAAATAGCCCAGGTGGGGGTGTCGTTTTGGGTTGAGGCAGGCCGATGCAGGGCGCTACCGGGGTAGCGGCCCCGACGGGAGTGAACGTGGCCAATGTAGGTAGCACGCCAAGTGACCTGATGGTTGAGCGGCTGCTCTTTGGCGTGCGAGGCATAGAAATACATCTGCACCGGAGCTTGCTGACGCAGCTGATCGGCTTTGCCAAAGACTTCAAAAGCATCGCTGCCATAGGCCACCACAGGCGGAGTTTGCGGTGGGTCGGCGTCGAGCTGTTGTGCGATCGCATCTAGCCCCGTAATCAGGTGATTCTCAGGAACCGGAGCCAAAATAGCAAAAGCGCGGGTAATTGAAGTGTCCATTTAAAGCAGGTTGAGGTGTGAGGGTAAGACGCAGCCAGAGCAGCGCCCTGATGGTTAAGACAGCTCATCCATTTAAATCCCCCAGCAGTCCCCTTGCCAAGCATTGTTTTCCAGCCGGTTCTGGTGTAAGAGGGCGGGGAGAGTAAAAGGCAGACGCGGGGAGTGGGTGACGCGGCGACACGGGGAAGTAGACGCAGCGTATTTCACTTCCCCATCTCCCCTACCGCCTCAACACCGCCATCGCCACTCCCCCTGCCACCAATCCCCAAAAGGCGGAACCAATCCCCCACAGAGCCAGCCCCGAAGCGGTCACGAGAAAGGTGATCAGGGCCGGTTCGCGCTCCTTTTCCTGAGATAGCGCCGTGGCTAGGCCATTGCCGATGGTGCCGAGTAGGGCCAGCCCTGCGATCGCAAGCACCAGCTCCTGGGGAAAGGCGGCAAACACGGCCCCAACGGTTGCACCAAACAGGCCCACCAGCAGGTAAAAGCCACCTGCCGCCACGGCAGCTACGTAGCGCCGCGTTGGATCTTCGTGGGCTTCTCGGCCCATGCAGATAGCCGCCGTAATCGCAGCCAGGTTGATGGCAAAGCCGCCGAAAGGAGCCAGCAGCAGCGTGGCAACCCCAGTCCAGCCGATGATGGGCGAAATCGGCACCGAGTAGCCCGAAGCTCGAATCACCGCGACCCCCGGCACATTCTGCGAGGCCATAGTCACGACAAACAGCGGCAAGGCTATGCCCACCAGTGCCCCGACCGAAAAGCGAGGCAGCGTCAGCACGGGCTGCGCTAGCTGTAGGCTGATCGTCTCAAAGCGCAGCAGTCCCTGGGTGCCTGCAATCAAGAGGCCCACACTCAAAGCAGCAATCACGGCATAGCGGGGCGACAGGCGGCGGGCAATCAGATAAGCGCAAAACATAGCAAAGGTCAGGCCAAACTGCGTTTTCATTGCCACAAATACATCCAGGCCAAAGCGCAGCAGCACCCCGGCCAGCAGGCCCGACGCCAGCGACAGGGGAATGCGGCTGATGGCCCGCTCAAACCAGCCCGTAAAGCCGCAAATTGTGATCAGCACTGCCGAGATCAGAAATGCGCCAATCGCTTCTGCCATCGGCACACCCGCCGCTGAGGTGATCAGCATCGCTGCCCCCGGCGTAGACCAGGCCGTCACCACCGGCACCCGGTAGCGCAGCGACAGCGTTATGGAGGTTAGCGCCATGCCCACGCCAAGGGCCAACATCCAAGAGCCAATCTCTTCAGGCGTGGCATTGAGGGCTTGAGCCGCCTGAAAGACAATCACAGCAGAGCTGGTAAAGCCTACCAGCACCGTAACGAAGCCCGCAATGATGGCCGAAGCCGAGCAGTCCTTGAGCAGGCCGGCGGGAGTCACAAAGCTTTTTGAGGTCATGGCCGTGAGGTTTTCGACTTCCCCAGCCTAGGGGCCTCGCCCTTAGCCGTCTTGGACGGAATTGCCCTGGCGATACTGCCCCGGCGTCACCCCAAAGACCCGTTTGAAGTAGCGGGTCAGATGGCTCTGGTCATAGAAGCCGTGATCCAGGGCGATTTCAGAAATCGGCTTGGCGGTACGCAGATCGCGTTTGGCCTGCAGGAGCTGCCAGTGACGCTGATAGCTGTGCGGCGGCAGGCCCACCTGCTGGCGAAAGCTGCGGATTAGGTAGTAGGGGCTGAGCCCTACCTGGTGAGCCAGGGCCTCAATCGACAGGTTCTCTGTGTAGTGCGCTTCTAGATAGGCGCGAGTTTTTGTGATGGCCCCTGCCCCCTGCTCCGACTTAACCACCAACGGGCAGCCGCACTGGGCCTGCCTGGCCAATAGCTGAGACAAAAACGCCAGCAGCAGGCTTTGCTGCTCTAGCTGAGAGGTCGGTGCGCTCAACGCCTGGAAGACCTGGTAGAAGGCCGTGCGAAGGGGCTGGTCCCAAACTACCGGCTGACGAAAATAGGGCAGCCCCCGCCCCGGCCACTCCATTTGAACCAGCATTCGTTCCAGCAAAGGCAGGCTGATATAGAGGTTGCGAAACGTCCAGCCGCTCTCTGAGCCCACATATCCCGTGTGCACTTCGCCCGGATTGATCAGGTTAAAGCTCGTGGGATAGGCTTGGTGAGCCGCTCCCCGATACGTAAAGCCCCCCAGTCCGCCTTCATTTAGGCCAATGGTGTAGCCCTCGTGGAAGTGCTTGTCAAAGCTAAGGCGAAACAGCCGCGCACTGAAGAGCTCCAGCCCCGCAATGCCGGGGTTCCATAGTCTGGCAAAGTCTGGAGTTTCGCTCATGGCCTCTTTCGATCAGGGCGAGTCTGCAGCCGGGCTGAGTCAGGGT
>JACVRP010000552.1 GCA_014534385.1 Cyanobacteria bacterium Co-bin13 | reverse complement strand
TCATTCCCCTTGATCAAGATTTCTTTTTGAGTGCGCCTCAGGTGGTGGCCGCTCAAGACTTCACGGGGGACGAGACTGCAGAGGTACTGCTGCGCCGACAGGTCTGCGGGGCTCACACCTGCACCCACGCCTACTTTATGCTGGGCTATCAGGAGGGACAGATTCGCCCACTGGTTGCAGCGCCGACGGGCCCCTATCAGTCGGGTCAGGCCATTGTTTTGTACGACCCGGAGCTAACCGGGCTGACCGATGAAACGGGGGATGGGGTAGCCGATCTGGTGCTGCATACAGGCGTTATTGGCAGCGCTAGTGCAGGGGCGCAACGCACTCGCACCGAGGTCTGGGCTTGGAATGGTGCTGTGGTAACTCTGGCTGATGTGCGGCTCGACCCCACCCATTACCGCTTCCACATTCTCTACGAAGCCAACGAAGCCTTTGACCAGAACCAGCTGGAACGCGCTCGTGCCCTTTATCAGCAGGTGATTGAGGACGACAGCCTGGAAGATATGCAGTGGAGCGATGAGTTTCCCAGCTCCCGCGATAGTACTCTGCAGTTTGCGGCTTTTCGGCTGGCTTTGATGGGTCTGAGGGAAAGCGATCGCAACACCGCTGCCCAGTGGCAGGCGTGGCTGCAGCAGACCTATCCGAACACCCCCATCACCGAGGCGGCACGCCTGCTGATGGTGTTAACCGCTGAGCTGCCCTTAGAAGACGCCTGTGCAACGATTCGAGAGACTCTGCTGTCTCAGGAAACTCCCGAGGATGACTTTCCGGGCAATGGACCCACGGGCCTGCTGCGCTATATGGGCTACGCCAACCCTTCCTTGGGTGCGGCGGATGTCTGCCCTGATATCGACAATGCCCTGGTGCCAACAGCCTAATTCGCAACAGCGCTGAAGTTATTCCTGGCTAGGGTCTGGCAGCCGCCCTAATAGCTCCAGCTGATTCCCCGGTCCGACCTGAAATACGACGCTCTCCCCGGATCTCGGCACAATATTGCTGAGGGCCGTAATGTTGACCTGGTGTGTGACCATGACAATCACACCGGGCTGGTCGGCATTATCCGCCAGGAATTGCCGTAACTGGGCGGTTTGTGATGCTTCAGTGGCCTGGTTTTGAAAGAAGGAATTGATCGGCGCAAAGGGCTCTACCGCACCCAGATCAAGCAGGGCAGCGGTATCGAGGCAGCGGCACCACTGGCTAGAGAGTACTCGGCGCACGGCAATATTACGGCTGCGAAAGGCTGCGCCAATGCGGCTGGCCTGCTGGCGGCCTGCCTCAGACAAGTTGCGCTGGGTAGTGCAGTCTTCTAGACGAAAGCCGGCTGGATCGCCGGTACCGGGTGCGATCGCATGGCGCAGCAGCACGACGTAGCTTGCCTCTGCCTGCTGCAGCCTGGCCCAAATCTCTGCTTCGCTCAGGTTAGAGACCTGAAGGGGGGGCAGCACTGCCGGTTGACTGGAGCCAGGCTCAGGGAGGCTGGCCTCAGAGGGTGGAGGCACGGGTGGAGCTGTCTTCGGAGAGGCAGAAACGGCAGGCGGCTGCTCTGCGGGGGAAGAGGGCGTAGCTGCATCACCGCAGCCTGTCCCTAGCAGCAGCAGGCCTCCCATCGCCCAGGTCAGAGTCGCTGCTCTAACGTTGCTCATCGGCACAAGTTAGGCTTGCCACGGACTAGTCAAGTTCCCCGACCTGGATCTGCCCGTAGCCTAGAAACTGGCCCACACTGTCTGCGCCAGCGGGATAGGCGGTAATGCCTAGCTCATAGACGCCATCGGCAGGCTGCTGCTGAGAGTTGAGCACGATAGAGAGCGTAGTGCCGGGAGGAACTGGGTTTTCTAACACCACCAGGACCTGATTGAGGTCTACGGGAGTGCCGCCAACGCTAGCCAAGGGAAGCTGCCTCAGACCATAGGTTTCCCCGATGAAAACTTCAGTGGTATCGAGGTCAAAGGACAGCCCTGCACTGGGATCGCGCGGCTTGATAACGAGGGCTTCGAGCGGCTCTGCGGCAGCCAGAGGAATCTGGATAACGATCTGGTAGCGATCGGGGTCACTACTTGCCTCTAGCGGAGAAACGTCAAGCAGCTCCAGCGGACTATCAAACACCACTCTGCCGCTGGGCAATCGGCTGGCGGCAGCTGGCAAGCCGCTCACAAAGCTCAGCAGGCCGCAAACGAGCATGCTGGCAGTAAAAGCTGCTGAACTGAAACTTGGTTTTGTTTTCATGTTTTCTATTCCCCTCGGGTAGGGTCCTCGAATTCGGGGATGTTAGGAATAGGCTCTGTTATTGATATCGAATCTTGCCTGCATCGTATCGTCTCTCCATCAGGTGTCAACTGTCGTAGGGCCTGTCACAAAATCCCTAGGTTCCTGAAGAACCCGAAGATTTGGCCGTCAATTGCTCTTGTGGGTTTGCGATCGCAGGCGCAATTCGTAAAGAAAGCGACAGCGTGAGGCGAGGTTTAAGCCGATAATTTCGAGGT
>JACVRP010000433.1 GCA_014534385.1 Cyanobacteria bacterium Co-bin13 | reverse complement strand
GCGTAGAACGTTAAGCGACGTTGTTAACTTAACGTTCAGATTGTCGAACAATGGGCACGCTTTGCTTTGCCCATTCTACTGGTGTATCTCGGTTAAAATTAATGCACTTAATCCACTACGATAACGCGGATGCCGCTGTTAGTTTGGCTGGCACTGATGCGCTTGAGCATGCCATCGCTGTCGTATTCAAGAGCCACATTACTAATGTCTTGCAGCCGACCACTATTGAAATAGTTGAACCGCAAGCCGCCTAGGGTTCTGAGGCGACCGTTGCCGTAGTAGGTGAAGTTGATCCTATCAATGCTGCGAATGCGGCCCCCGCTGAAATAGTTCAACCGAGAATTGCCAATCGTCCGGGGGCAACCATTGTTGTAATAGGTCACTTCGGTTGTGTAGTCTCGCGCTTCGATCTCAATTTGGCCGCTGGCATAAACCTTGATCCTTGCCCCAGGCACACTGACAAACGTACCCAGCACCTCGCCCGCCCGATTGATGTAGATGGCTTGAAAGAGGGCAGTTGTAATGTCTTCCGGCTGCTCTAGCCCAGCGTCTTCGTCAAAGTTTTGTTGGGCTGTAGGGGTGCTCTGGTAGCACTGGTTGGCCTGGGCAAAGGCATTGGCCGATAGCTGCTGTAATGCTGATCCTCCAGGGCTATGAGGAGATTCACCCGTCAACAGGGTGGGGGCACACACGAGGCTTAGAGCAAGGCCAAGAACTTTACCGACAAATATGGGCTGTTGTAGAGAAGCCATAAATTTTGTCAAGGATTTTACTTGAAGGCTAGGGGTTTACTAACGCTTAAGCTTCATTGTAGAGCTACCTTTTTCCAAAGATAAGTTTGTAAAGGGCAGGTACAAGTTGGTTTTGCCGTTAGGGCTGACTGCTGGCGAATCTCAGTTAGGCCCAGCAACATCCCTGTCCAGATAGCTAGGAAAACCAGGCAGTTGCCCGCGATATGGTGGGGAGTGTAAGACTTTGACATTAGAACCTCGCATGGTTCGGGGCAAACTGCCGGGTGAGCCTCTTCAAAGTAGCTAAACCGCCAACAGCACTACATCCTGCGAGCAGGCTCACCCAGTTGGGTGAGGGCAAGTTCCCCCAGGTGGTACCCAGCTGCAGGTAGGGAGCCCAGGTGAGGCTGACATACCTTCGTAATGTCGCGCTTCTCCCAGAGACCCATGATTCAGCAGATGAAACTACGAGCCGCAGCCACCGCTGCCCTTTTCACGCTGTCTGCCGGATGTGCCCTACCGTTTTCCCAGACGGAAGAAACGGTTACCCCAGTCGTTGTGGAAGCCAGTTCGGTCGTCGCCCTGGGGCGAATCGAGCCGGAGGGCGAGGTGATTCGGCTGTCGGTGCCCAATGCAGCGGATAGCCGGGTCAACGAGATCCGCGTTGCAGAGGGTGACTGGGTTGAAGCAGGCCAGGTCATTGCAGTACTGCAAGGGGCGGAACGCCGACAGGCCGAACTCCGGGCCGCCCATGCTTTGGTAGAGCAGCGGCAGGCAGAGCTGACCAAAACCCAAAAGGGCAGCCAGCTTACCAGTCTGGAGGCGCAGCAGGCCAAGATTGACCGTCTGGAGGCGCAGCTTCTGGCCCAGGCAGAGCAGCGGCGGGCAGCCGTGGCGCGATCGCAAGCCACCCTACAAGCCTCTCAGCTAGAGTACCAGCGCTACCAGCAGCTAGCAGCCGTCGGCGCAATCAGCCGCTCCGAGCTAGATACGGCCCAGCGTGACTACGACACGGCCCAAGCTGACCTGAGCCAACGGCAGGCCGAACTCAACGAAACCGAGACTACCTTGAGGGCACAGCTAATTGAGGAACAGGCGCGGCTGACCGAATTGCAGCAGGTCAGGCCGGAGGATATTGCGATCGCACAGGCCCAGCTCCAGCAGTCCCAAACTCAGGTGGCCCAGCGGCAGGCTGACCTCGACGACGTGCTGGTGCGCGCCCCCGTCGCCGGACAAATCCTCAAGATCAACACCCAGATCGGCGAACAGGTCAACACCCAGCAGGGCATTGTCGAGCTAGCCCAAACTAGCCAAATGATGGTGATTGCCGAAATCTACGAAACCGATATCCGCAAAGTGCGCCTGGGCCAGAGCGTCACCGTCACCAGCGAATATGGCGGCATCAACACCGACCTCAAAGGCACCGTCGATCAGGTCGGCCTTCAGATCGGCACCGCCAGCTTTGGCGAAAGCTCAACCGACCCCACCCAAGACGTCAATGCCCGCGTTGTAACCGTCAAAATTCGCCTCGACCCCCAAGCCAGCGAACAAGTCGCCGCCCTGACCGGCATGCAGGTACGGGTCGCCATCGATGCCGATACCCAAGTTACCCGCGCCCGCCCATAGCCGCTCTACAGCGTGACCAGGCTCAAAATCTCAGCACAAGCCCACCCATCCACCCTCCCCCATGCCCCTCCCCAAACTCCCCTTCGACAAGCCCCTCTCCTGGGCCCAGCTCTCCCACCAGAAAATGCGCCTTGCGGTTGCCATTACGGGCGTCAGCTTTGCCAACCTTCTCATGTTCACCATGATGGGGCTAGAGTCGCTGATCTCTGAAGGGGCCACCACCCTGCACGAAAACCTGCGGGGAGACCTGTTTTTAGTGTCGTCCTTCAGTCCCAGCTTGCGGCTGCCGGTTCCTTTTCCCCGCGCCCACCTGGTTCAGGCCAATGCGGTGGACGGGGTTGCGATCGCAGCCCCCCTCTACATGAACACCGTCAACTGGACCAACCCGGCCCAGCTTGAGCAGGCCCCCGACAGCGAAAGCTCAAATGACCTCTTTGGCAACCAGGTGCGCGTAATTGCCTTCAACCCCACCCAGCCCGTGCTCAACCTGCCCGAAGTAGACAGCCAGCTCAACCGCCTCAGCGGAGCCAGCAATGTGCTGTTTGACCGCCTTTCGCAACCTTCTCTAGGCGACGTCCCCAATCTGCTGGCTACATCCGGCGAGGTGCAAACCCTGATGGCCAGCCGCCGAGTTCACGTTGTCGGCCTGTTTAGCTTGGGCAGCACCGTCGTCGAAAAAGGCACCGTCGTCATGAGCGACTGGAACTACACCCAGTGGTTTGGCCCCACCACCCTGCAGCAGGTCACCCTGGGCGTGCTCACCCTGGAACCCGGTAGCGACCCCGCCGCCGTTCAGGCCCAGCTTCAGGCTCACCTGCCCGACAGCATCAGCGTCCTCACCCTAGCCGAACTGATCGACAAAGAACGCCAGTTCACCGCCAGCGACCCCATCGGCATTATCTTTCGCTTCGGCGGCATCGTCGGCTTCGTCGTCGGCATTGTGATTGTCTATCAGGTCCTCTACACCGACATCAGCGACCACCTGCCCGAATACGCCACCCTCAAAGCCATGGGCTACAG
>JACVRP010000534.1 GCA_014534385.1 Cyanobacteria bacterium Co-bin13 | reverse complement strand
TATCCAAGACCTCACAGAGGTTTCTATTCGCGACTGCCTCAACCGGATCGAAAATTTGGTGGGGGAAAGCGGTGATTCTCCGCTGCTCTCACCTCGGCAAATGCAGATTGGCGATCTGGTGCTGCGAGAGATCCGCGCCCGTCTACAGTTCATGCTGGATGTGGGGCTGGACTATCTGACCCTGCACCGCACCGCCATGACCCTCTCAGGCGGCGAAGCCCAGCGCATTCGATTAGCCACCCAGATTGGCTCTGGCCTGACCGGCGTGCTTTACGTGCTAGACGAGCCCAGCATCGGCCTGCACCAGCGCGACAACGATCGCCTGCTCAACACCCTGCATCGCCTGCGCGATTTGGGCAACACCCTGATTGTGGTGGAGCACGACGAAGACACCATTCGAGCTGCCGACTATCTGGTAGACATTGGCCCTGGAGCTGGCGTCCACGGCGGACGCATTGTGGCGGCGGGTGGCCTAGAGGCTGTAATGGAAGCCCCAGACTCTCTAACCGGAGCCTATCTCTCCCAGCGCCAGGTGATTCCCACCCCGGCAGAGCGGCGACCGGGCAATGGCCGCAGCCTCAAAGCCAAAAACGCCCGCCGCAACAACCTCAAGAACCTGGACGTGGAGATTCCTCTAGGCACGCTGACGTGCGTGACGGGGGTTTCTGGGTCTGGCAAATCTACGCTAGTCAATGAGCTGATCTACCCTGCTCTGCAGCATCACTTTGGTGTCAAAGTGCCCTTTCCTAGAGAAATGGACGAGCTGGCCGGACTGAAGGCGCTAGACAAAGTGATCGTCATTGACCAGTCGCCCATTGGCCGCACCCCCCGATCTAACCCGGCTACCTATACCGGCGTTTTTGACGTAATTCGCAACCTGTTTACCGAGACGATTGAGGCCAAGGCCCGAGGCTACAAAGCCGGGCAGTTTTCCTTTAACGTTAAGGGCGGTCGCTGCGAAGCCTGCAGTGGCCAGGGGGTGAACGTCATTGAGATGAACTTCTTGCCCGATGTCTATGTGCAGTGCGAGGTCTGCAAAGGAGCCCGCTACAACCGGGAAACGCTGCAGGTGAAGTACAAGGGCAAGAGCATTGCCGACGTGCTCAATATGACGGCAGAAGAAGCCGCCGACTTTTTCCAAAACATTCCCCAAGCGGCCAGCCGTCTGCAGACGATGGTGGATGTGGGTCTGGGCTATATTCGGCTAGGCCAAACCGCGCCAACGCTATCTGGTGGCGAAGCTCAGCGGATGAAGCTGGCCTCGGAGCTGGCCCGCCGCTCCACTGGCAAAACCCTCTACCTGATTGACGAACCCACGACGGGTCTATCTTTCTACGATGTCCACAAGCTGCTAGACGTGGTGCAGCGGCTGGTAGACCGGGGCAACTCGGTGCTGATGATTGAGCACAACCTGGATGTGATCCGCTGTTCTGACTGGATTGTTGATCTGGGGCCAGAGGGCGGTAACCGGGGCGGCGAGATTATTGCCGAGGGCACTCCCGAAGAGGTGGCGCAAAATTCTCGGTCTTATACGGGTACGTACTTGGCGCGAGTGCTGGAGCAGCACCCGCCTACCCCAATTCCAAAACCTGTCGAGGTGGGTTAAGTGTCTGGGTCGTCGGGAAGTAGAGATGCGATTAATCGTGTCTCTACTCCCCGGCCTGATCTGGCAGGATTGCCTAAACGGAAACCCAGCCTCTAGGCCATGACCGCTCTACTCAAGCGGGATGCGCTTGGTGAGAATGGACATCCATTCGTTGCGGCGGCCGGTGGGAATGGGTTCGCACCAGTCGTTGGGTTCGGCGTAGCCACGTTTGTGCAGGAAGTTGATGGTGCTGCTGATGGCAGAGAGGGAGCCATAGAGTAAATGGCGCAACTCTTCGTAATCGGTTGATGGGTCAGCCGAAATGGGGGACGCCGGTGCGCCCGAATCGGATGGTTGAAACATGGTTGGTCTGCTTCCTTAAAAGTAGGTGAACAGCCCCTTCAGTCATTGCGGGCGAAGCAAGGCAATCTTTTTAGAGCAAGTCTGCAATGAAAATCTTGCCCCACTAGACAAAGCCGAAAGGGGAAGGAAGCAGAACCCAATCCCTCAGCACGCCCCGCTGTAGTGCAATTCGAGGTGGCTAGGGTATCATCACCAAAGCCCCCGACTGCTCATTTCAGTCGCGGTGGTTAGCCGCCTGTGGGTGCTGGAACACCTTCAGGTGGCGCTAAGTTCGTGAGTTCTGCGAACGGCTGCTACGGGTTAACGCAACAGCTTAGGGATAGAGAATACACTCCTGATAAAGCAGAGTCAACCGTAGTCAGCAAAGTTTTTCCCCCGCTCCCTGGTTCCCAGGCGGAGCCTAGGAACTCCTCTCTGCGGCTCTGCCGTCAGTTTGAAGGCAAAGCTTCCCCATAGCGTTCCTAGGCAAGAGCTTGGGAACGAGAAAGATCCTGAGAACGAGAGGCGGTTAGGCTTTTGCAGGGCGGTGAAAAAGAAAAAGCTGATGCGACAGGGGTTTGAGAGCAGCAAATAGCCTCTGTCGAAGCGTTAACTATTGATGTGCATCAACGCTTATAACGTTGTGCATTGAGTACATCAACAAAAGCGCTGTG
>JACVRP010000300.1 GCA_014534385.1 Cyanobacteria bacterium Co-bin13 | reverse complement strand
GATCACCCTGAGGAAGATGACGCTCACACAAAATCCCAGTCGGACTTACCAAACAATTGAATCTGAGTGAGCTTCAGTGGTGCAGCCAAACTAAACCAATCTTGGGCAATCCCGGCTGAAATTTCCTCTACCCAGAGACAGGAGGATTTCAGATAGATGCTGCCCTGCTGGTCTATGCTAAGAAAACTGGAGTGCGGTAAGACGTGTTTGTGCAGCCAGGAGAATCAATGGAGGACTCTGTTAACGGGATTCGGCAAGACATCCAGCTGCCCCTCAAATTGTTGTTGTTTATTGACAAACGGCCCGGTTCTGCAGAGCATGTCCAGCAAATTCGTCACTACCTGAGAGGGTTGGAAGAGCACTTCTCCTTCCATCTAGACGTGGTTGATGTGGGAGAGCAGCCTTATCTGGCCGAGCACTACAAACTGGTCGCCAGTCCAGCTCTGATTAAACTATCGCCTCCCCCCCAGCAAACCCTAGCCGGCAGAGACATCATTCCCCAGCTAGAGATGTGGTGGCCCAGGTGGTATCGAGAAGCCGCCGACAGCGTTAAGACTTCAGTTAAAGCGGGGAGCCCAGAGAATCTCAGCCTTGATCTAGAGGAGTTCAAAACCGAGATTAGCCACTCAGCCGAAATTATGAAGCTCTCAGATGAGATCTTTCGGCTAAATCAGACTAAGGAAGAACTAGAAGCCCAGCTCCGGTTTAAAAACCGCATCATTGCCATGCTGGCCCATGACCTGCGAAATCCGCTGACGGCTGCCTCGATCGCGGTAGAAACCCTGGAAATGGGCCACGTTCCCCGAGGCGAACGCAGCATCAACCTGTCTCCTGAGCTAACCGCCCAACTGCTAAAGCACGCTAAAACCCAGATCCGGGCAATTGACCGGATGATCACCGACATTCTCAATGCTGCTCGCGGAGGCTCAGTCAATCTGCAGCTTCAGCCCCAAGAACTGAACCTCAAAGACCTCTGCCTTGAAGTCATGGACTCTTTTCAGCGGCGGTTTGCCGAGAAGCAGCAGGAGGTAGTCACCGACATTCCCCAGGATCTGCCCACGGTCTATGCCGATAGCGTACAGGTGCGCCGAGTCGTCGTCAACCTGATCGACAATGCCGTCAAGTACACGCCCGAAGGCGGCAGGATTGAGATCATGGCCCTGCATCGCACCACTCAAAAAGTGCAGGTTACTATTAACGATACCGGCCCCGGCATTCCCTCAGAAAATCAGGAAAAGATTTTTGAGGAAAGCTACCGACTACAGCGAGACGAGAGCAAGGATGGCTATGGCCTAGGACTCGCCCTCTGCCAGCGAATCATTCGCGCTCATTATGGTCAAATCTGGGTCGATTCCAAGCCGGACAGCGGCAGCTGCTTCTATTTCACGCTGCCGGTATATGGAAACTAAGATCTTTCCATGCTGCCAGATCGTCCTGGACCTCCTGCCTTGAGACTCTCTCTGGCCCGGTTATTCAATCTGGCCACCCTTCGAGATGTGGTTCATCACACCTGGAAGTACCGCCTGCCTGGCCTAACTGCCGGCATCGCCTACCCAACCCTCCTGGGGCTGCTGCTGGGTAGTTTAGCGCTGCTGCTGGCAACTGGGCTGATGCAGCCGAGCTGGCGCAGCGGACTGAGTAGCCCCCTCAGTCAAGTCTTGCCGGTAGCCCCCCTGACAGACCTGGGAACCTGGACCGACGGCATCCCGCCAGGACAGCGGCGGCAGTGGCTGATTTTGACTGGGTTGCTAGCCTGGTGGGCCGGCACTGGAGCCCTGCTGGGCCTGTTAAAAACCTTCGACCTGATCCATCAAATTCCCCTGGGTCAGCGGCGATCGCGCTGGCGCAGTCGATTAATGGCGATGGCCCTTGCCTGGGGCCTGGGGTTGATGGCAGGCATTACTCTGCATCTGGCCTATGCTGGCAGCAGCTCGATTCACCTGGCAGAACAGTCAGGAGCTTCCTTTGATCTCTGGGTGGCAACCCTCCGCCGACTGCTTTACTGGCTGCTGGCCTGGGGAGTAATGACCGCTACGTTTGCCGCCCTCTACTGCCTGGGGCCAAGCCGCTGGCTACCGGGGACCCCACTCTTTCCAGGAGCCCTGGTAGCTGCCTCAGTGTGGCTGGGAGCATTGGCCCTTTGGCAGCGCTCTAGTGGGCCTCTACAGGGCTATCAGGCGACCTTTGGCACCCTTGGCCTGCTGATCCTGCTCATGGTGTGGGTATATGGCAGCCTGCTGGCCGTGCTGGTGGGCTGCCAGGTCAACATTAGCGTAGGAAGACAGCGGGCACTGCGGCCTCCTTCTCAGGTGCGGCGCAATGTGATGCCGCCATCGTTCGACTCCTTCACCATTCGCCGTCGAGACGATCGCTTCCCTTGAAAGGGTGGGGTAGAAACGCAATCAGGCAGAGACACGATTCATCACGTCTCCATGGAAAGAGGGCTTAGCGCATTTTTTGCAGGCTGCTAAAAATGCCGGTGCCAAAGCACAGCAAAATCAAAATCCAGATTACAGCCCCTGGCAGAAAGCTCAAAATCCCCAAGCCGCGAAGCAGCCAGACAACGGCAGTGAAGGCTAAAAACCCCAGAAAGATCTGGGTTGCAGGCTGTAGACGACGTAGGCGGCGGGACATAGTATCACCCCGTAGAGCGCAAAAGTGGGAACCATTTCAGGGTCTTCGTGTTCATTGTGACATGGGGAAAGCCAACCCTGGGCTCTTACGGGAATTTGAAGATGTAAAGCCAATGCGTTCCCAGCGCTACTGCGGCGGGAAGTTTGTGAAGGGACGGTGATAATACGGTCTCATAGAATGCAACCGTAAATTCCCTGAACCAGAATAATGGCATTCCTGGATGATTTTGTTGTGATGGCACCTACTGCCAGATAGGAGTAGAACGGATGGTCATTAGTGCTGATAGAGAAACGTTTGGAACTGGTCTTGTGGGCTTGGCCTCAGATCAGCCCGCGTTAGCAACCCATGCCTCCCTACTAAAAGGTCAGGTGCTGGTCGACCCCCAATACTGCCCTCATGGGGGTGGAGCCGTAACCGCACAGATGTACGTGCCCATCGATAAGACGCGGCTCTGGCCTCAACTGACCAACTACAGCCGCTGGCCCCAGTTTTTTCCCAACATTACCCACAGTGAAGTGCTAGAGACGGTGAAAACGTCGAGCCAGCGCTATCGGCGGCTCTACCAGGTGGGGCGTAAAGGATTTTTGATGCTAACGGCGCAGGTTGAGATTTATCTGCGGGTTTTTGAGAGCCTATGTGACGATGCAGTGGGCGCGGCGTCTCGCCATCGCATTCAGTTTCGCTTTGAGAGCGGCACCTTTGCCCACTTTGCCGCCGATCTCGATCTGCAGGACTTCCATGAAGGCACGCTGCTGACCTACTCGGTTTCGGCCAAGCCGCTGATCCCGGTTCCCAGCTTTTTGATTGAGCAGGCTATGCGCTACGATCTGCCCGGCAACATGGAGCAGATGAGGCGCGTTCTCTGTGCTCACCGCTAGGGCTCTCAGTCAGCAGGTTCTATCGGTACGCTCTATCGGTAACGCTCTACAAAGGTTCTCCCCGCCGACATCGCTGCACTACTGGTGGTATAGAACGTACCGTCGCTCAGTACGTCTAAATCAGGGTTGACAATCCAGCATTGGTAGCCCCGGTCTTTGAGGTAGCTCACCCCAATAATCCAGCCAGTCATGGCTGAGACTTGAACTACAGTCCCTTCTTCCATTGGCCTTTCCTCAAAATCGTCTGGCCGAGGCTGCCCTGGGTCAACGGCTATGCTGTACTCAGGTATACCGCACCCCAGATAGGATGAGCTTTCTTTGTAAGGAGACCATACATTCTCCGCAGTCGGCATAATGGGGATGACCCATCCACCCCATTGCTATGTCCAACCAGACCCTCGGATTGGATGATCGTCTCTACCGCTATCTGCTGGATTCTTCTGTCAGAGAGCCTGACATCTTGGCAGAGCTGCGGCAGGTAACCGCCCAGCATCCGATGGCGCAGATGCAGATTGCGCCGGAGCAGGGGCAGTTTATGGCTCTGCTAGTGCAGCTGATGGGGGCGCGCAAAACGCTGGAAGTAGGCGTTTTTACTGGCTACAGCGCATTGGCTGTAGCGCTGGCCTTACCGCCAGAAGGTAGGATTGTGGCCTGCGATGTGAGTGAGGAGTACACTGCGATCGCAAAACAGTTTTGGCAAAAGGCGGGCGTCGATTACAAGATTGATCTAAAGCTGGGCCCCGCCGCCGACACGTTGGAGCAGCTCATCGCTGCCGGAAACTCGGAAACGTTTGACTTTGCCTTTATCGATGCCGATAAGAGCAACTACGGCACCTACTACGAGCAGGCGCTACAGCTTGTCCGACCGGGAGGGCTGATTGCTATTGACAATGTACTCTGGTCAGGGCGAGTCGCTGATCCCGGCACTCAGGACAATCGCACCAACGCCATTCGGGCTTTTAACGACAAGCTGTATCAGGATGAGCGGATTAGCCTCAGCCTGGTGCCCATTGCTGATGGCCTCACCCTGGCCCTAAAGAAATCGCTTTAGAGGATTGTACCGATGGGACTCTACTCAAATCTGATCCTGCCTCGGCTGCTGGACTGGGCTATGTCTGACGAGAAGCTGACGCCCTATCGGCAGGCAGTCTTGTCAGAGGTTTCAGGAGATGTTTTGGAAATTGGTTTTGGCACTGGGCTGAACCTGGCCTATTACCCCCACTACGTCGATAAGATCGTCACGATTGACGCCAATCCCGGCATGAATGCTTTGGCCCAAAAGCGGATTGAAGCCTCAGAGCTGACAGTTGAAAACCGGGTGCTCAATGGGGAAAGCCTACCGATGCCCGACAACAGCTTTGACTATGTGGTCAGCACCTGGACACTTTGCAGCATTGCCAAAGTAGATAACGCCCTGAGTGAGAGCCACCGGGTTCTCAGACCGGGCGGCAAGTTTGTCTTTGTCGAGCATGGCCTGAGCGAAGACCCCAAGGTGCAGACCTGGCAAAACCGGCTCACTCCCATTCAGAAGGTGATTGGCGATGGCTGCCACCTGAACCG
>JACVRP010000203.1 GCA_014534385.1 Cyanobacteria bacterium Co-bin13 | reverse complement strand
GTGCCTGCGATCGCAAACGGCACCATCTGCCCCACATCTTCAGACAGCACCTCAGCGGCCTGCTGCTGCAGAATCTTGAGCAGGCGGCGCTCCTCCTTGGCCCGCTCCTTGAGCTTGGCATAGTCCGCTAAAATCGCCTCATCCACTGTCTCAAGCTGAGCCTTTTGGCGGGCAATCTCAGTTTCGAGCCGGGCAATGGCCTCCTGCTGGGGGGACAGGTGCAGGGTTGCCAGATACTGGCCAAAGCTGCGCTCAATCAGATCCCTGGCTTCTTCTAAGGTATGGGTCTGCAGCAGGTTCAGCACCATACCGTAGCTGGGGGTAAACTGGCTGACCAGCGGGTCGGGGCCTACGGTTGCCAGATAGGCCGCCTCTCTAGCCCCCTCAAAAGGCGTTTCCACTGTCACCACATGGCCCTGTTCATCCATACCGCGTCGTCCGGCCCGGCCCGACATCTGCAGAAACTCAGAGGCCGTTAGCAGACGGTGCCCGCTATCCGTGCGCTTAGACAAAGTCGAAACAACCGTGGTGCGAGCCGGCATGTTGATGCCCGCCGCCAGAGTCTCAGTGGCAAAGACCACCTTAATCAGCCCTGCCTGAAACAGCTCCTCTACCAGCCCCTTCCAAAGGGGCAAAATCCCAGCGTGGTGGGCGGCAATGCCTCGGTAGAGCGGCTCGACCTGCCCGGCCCTGCCAGCATCTGGGTTCCAGTGGAGAAAGGTGTCAATGCGCTCCTTTAGCTGGTGCGCTTCAGCTTCGTTGACCAAAGACAGGTGAGCCACCTCATCGATTGCCCGATCACAGCCCCGGCGGCTAAAGATGAAATAGATCGCCGGCAGCATATCTTTTTCCTGCAGCTGGCTTACAACTGCTGCCAGGCTGATGCGCTCCTTCGGGCCTTGGCGCGGTCTGCGTCCCCCCTGGGGCTTGCGGCGGCTCTTGAGCCGGTGATGAATGCTGGTCTTAGTTTCATTTAGCAGCGGATACAGGCCCTTGCCGTTGTAGTAGTGAAACTCCAGCGGCACCGGGCGAAAGTCAGAGTAGATTAGCTGTGTGGGGCCATGCACCTTCTGCAGCCAGTCCGTCAGCTGATCGCTGTTTTCAACGGTCGCCGACAGCGCCAGCAGCTGAATTTCCGGCGGGCAGTAGATAATCGACTCTTCCCAAACCGTGCCCCGCTGCCGGTCATTCATGTAGTGGCACTCATCTAGCACCACCGCCTCTACCTCCTGCAGCGTCGTACCCGTTTCACCAATGCGGGTGCCATAGAGCATGTTGCGGAAAATCTCGGTGGTCATCACCACCACAGGGGCATCTCGGTTGATCGAGCTATCCCCCGTCAATAGGCCCACATTTTCTGGCCCAAACTGATTGCGAAAGTCCCGCAGTTTTTGATTGGAGAGGGCCTTGAGGGGAGTTGTGTAAAAGACTCGCTTGCCGTGGTCGAGCGCCCGATAAATGGCGTACTCCCCAATCAGGGTTTTACCAGACCCCGTTGGCGCACACACTACCACTGACTTACCCTGGTCGAGCGACTCTACAGCCTGAAGCTGAAACTCATCCAGCGGAAACGGAAATAATTTGGCTAGATCAAGAACCAATGCAATGAGTTCCTTTGGCTTGCCCCACTATTCTAGTGTGCCAACGCTTTGCAAGATTGCATATTTAATAGTAATGCTTTGCCCTGGAGTCTACCGTTACCACTGGCTACTGTAGAAACCTTGGCTGGTGTACGGGCACCTCAATGGTAAACTCCGTGCCGCCATCGGTCTTGGAGGTGCAGTAGAGCTGGCCCCCGTGTTTTTCTACGACGATCTGATAACTGATAGACAGCCCCAGTCCCGTTCCCTTCCCCGGATCTTTGGTCGTAAAGAAGGGGTCAAACAGCCGATGCTGGATGTCAGGAGCAATGCCCAAGCCATTGTCCTTAATCCGGACGCGCACCCAATTAGCCTTGACCTGCTTTGTCTGCAGGCAAATTTGAGGTGTGTAGTCGGGTTCTGATGACGTCTGCTGCCGTTCGCGCAGGGCATCAATGCTGTTGCTCAAAATATTCATAAATACCTGATTGAGCTGGGCCGGGTAACACTCCACTAGAGGCAGTTCACCGTAGTCCTTGATCAGCCGAATCTCTGGCAGGTCTGGACGATCCTTAAAGCGGTGGTGCAAGATGAGCAGGGTGCTGTCTAGGCCTTCATGCAGGTTCACAGGCTTCATCTCGGCCTGGTCCAGCCGAGAGAAGTTTCGCAGGGAGAGCACAATCTGTCGGATGCGATCGGTACCCACAGACATAGAGGCCAGTGTTTTGGGCAAATCCTCTCGCAAAAAATCCAGGTCGGCCGCATTTAGGGCCTGCTGCAAAGCCGGGCTGGGCTGCGGACACTCCTGCTGATAAAGGCTCAGGATCTGCAGCAGGTCGTCTGCGTACTGTCGGGCTGGCGTGAGATTACCGGCAATAAAGTTGATAGGGTTGTTGATTTCGTGGGCTACACCGGCTACCAGTTGCCCCAATCCAGCCATCTTCTCACTCTGAATTAGGCGGGCCTGGGATCTCTGAAGGGTGGCCAGGGTGTGGGTGAGTTCTTCCTTCTGAGCCTGGGTTTGCTCCCAGAGTTCAGCCTGCTGCAGCGCCATCCCCAGCTGCGTACCGAGCTGGGCCAGCAGCGCAATATCGTCTTCCGGCCAGTGGCGGGGAGCGCTCTGGTAGGCCATCAGCAGACCCCATAGCCGCTCACCCTGCAGAATCGGCACAAAGGTCTCGTGCCGAGGATATTGCTGGGCCGGTTGGCCTGGCAGCAACGGGCGGGGAGAGAGGACGGGTTCCTGGGCGGGCTGCCAGTCATGCTCGATCGAGTCTGCGACAAATTCGCCGCTCCAGTCACTGTGGAAGCGGTAGATGGCGACGCGCTCTACCCCCAGCAGCAGCCGCACCTCCTGGGTCGTGGTGCCAAAAATAGTGGCAATATCTAAAGACTGGCGAATCCGGTCTACTGTTTTGGCAACGGCCTTTTCCCGCTCTGCCGCCCGCTGTAGCTGGTTGGCCTGATGCTGCACTTGCCTAACGTATTCCGCCTGCTGCAGGGCGACTCCCAACTGGGTTCCCACCTGGGACAGCAGGTACAGCTCGTGGGTTTCCCACTGGCGCGGGCCAGAATTTTGGTAGGTAGCCAGCAGGCCCCACAGCTGATTGCCCTGCAGAATAGGGGCAATCATGAAGGCTCTGGCCTGAAAAGCCTCCAGCACAGCAATGTGGCAGTCAGCATAGCCTGCTGTAAAAATATCGGCCACCGCGTGGGGTTCATTGTGGCGGTAGCGCCCCCCCTGATTCTGCTGCAGGCAGGTGTCGGTATGGGTGCGGTAGTGCTCCATCAGAGCGGGCCAGCCAGGGACCATCGATTCTGCCACAAACTCACCACTCCAGTCAGGGTTGAAGCGGTAGATGACGGTTCGCTCTGTTTCCAGCAAGTGCAGGACTTCTGCAGTCGCTGTCTGAAAAATGGTGTCAATGTCGAGGGACTGGCGAATCTTGTCGATGGTGGTGGCCAGTGCCCGATGGCGTTCGGCGGCCCGATGGCGCTCAGCGGCTTCGGCCAGCTGGGCCGACTGCTGCTGCACCTGCTCAATGACGTCAGCCTGCTGTAGCGCGATGCTGAGATGCTCAGATATTTGCCGAACAAACTCGATCTCGGTCGGCTGCCACTGGCGTGACCCCCGGCACTGGTGAATACACAAAAGTCCCCAAAGAGTCTTTCCGTTGATCAGAGGCGCAACGATACTGGCCCGCACCTGAAGCTGGGCCATCAGGTTGCGGTAGCAGGGCTCAAAGTTTGCTGTCTCAAAGTCAGAGACGGCGTTGATGCGGCCTTCCTGATAAAGCGACGCGAAGCGCTCCCCAAAGCAGTGGTCTTCAATGGGTTCGGCCAGAGCTGAGCGCCAGCCTGCGGCTACATCCTCAGCTACCAGCTGCCCGCTCCAATGCTGCTCGGGGAAAAACTGGAACACGCCTACTCGGTCTGCCCCTAGGAGCTGCCGCACCTCCGTTGCTGTGGTCTGAAAGATCTTGTCTAGATTTAGAGAGTTGCGAATTCTAGCGATTACGGCTGCCAGGGCTCGCTGCTGCTCTGTCTGGGCGCGGGCCTGCTGTAGCAGGTTGGCGTGGTGCAGCGCCATGCTGAGATGATCGGCGATTTGCCTGACGAACTCGATATCTGTGGGCTGCCACTGGCGCGGCCCCCGGCACTGGTGGATACACAGCAGCCCCCACAGGTGGTTGCCGACTAGCAGGGGGGCCACAATGTTGGCCCGCACCTGCAGGCTTCGCATCAGGTTTAGGTAGCAGGGCTGCAGGGGCTGGTTTTCAAAGTCAGAAACGGCGTTGATGCGGCCTTCTTTGTAGAGAGGGGCAAAGCGATCGCTAAAGCAGTGATCTTGAATGGGCTGGCCTATCACGGGCTCTACGCCTTCAGCCACCTCTTCAGCGACCAGCGCCCCTGACCAGGGCTGATCAGGGGAGAAGCGAAAAACGCCTACCCGGTCAACTTCCAGCAGTTGGCGCACCTGAGTCGCGGTGGTTTGGAAGACGGTATCTAGGTCTAGGGAGGCTCGAATGTGGGCAATGACGTTAGCCAGAGCATGCTGGTGGGCTGCCAGGGAAATGGAGGCTGGAGATGGCAGCAGCAACGGCTCTGAAGCGGGGGCAAGGATAGCTTTCGCAGCCTCTCCATGAGAGCCGTTATGGCCCTTGGAGGTCATTGCATCAGCGTTGGTCGGTTGCATAGGACGTCAGGAATTGCAGAGCGGAAATTGGTAAGGCAAAGTACCTTACACCCCTTAGAAAAGACGTTTTCTAGAACCGGAACTGGCTGCAGGCAGGGTTAGCTGGAGGGCTAACCGGGAGATCTGAAGGCGGGAGAGCTTTTGAAAGGAAGGTTTGGACAGGCAGTTGTAAAGCAGAAAAGACAAGTCTATGGAAACTAGAGGGAACGCCAAGAGCCCAAAAAATTCCCCTATGGCTGCTGTATAGGCAGAGGGGTATGGCTCTGGTCTGGATTTGGAGCCAGCTGATCTCTAGCTAGAGCGATCGCAGGGGCAGCTTTCCCAAGGTACCCAGCTACACCTTTACTCTTAACAATTGCTTCGCATTCCGGACAGATAGCTCAAGAATTTTTGACCGCTAGCTATCGCTAAACCTCTATAGCTGCGGCAGAAGATCGGGCAGCAGCTCGGCTGGAATGCTTGAGAGAACGGCGTTTTGCCCTTCTACGCCGCGAATTTGAAACTGTAGACGAATGTTGTGGATCAGGGCGTTTTTGAGCAGATCCAGGCGATCGGGTACCCTGCGCCAACCTTCGAGGGCAGTCAGGTAGTGCCGCAGCGCCTGATCGAGGTGGCTGGTCCGGGTGTCGAACAGCTCGTCGGGCAGGTGTTGGGCTAGCTGGTCGTGGACAACCCCGGCACTGTGGAAAGTTGCCCACAGGTCAAAGCTGAGCGGAGTGTTGGGGGCTTCGGCCAAAGCCCGCTGGGCTGCTGTCAGCGCCGCTTCATAGGCGCTTAGGGCCTGCTGCCAAAGGGCCCGTCGCCCCTCTAGGTGCTTGCCCTGGTGCTGGGCCAGATCCCAGTAGGCGGTGCCCAGATTGTTGTGGGTGGCTGCGCAGCCTGCTGGGTCAACACTCAGGGTGCGGTGAGCCAGGGCTGAGCGATAGGCGGCGATAGCCTGACCCAGCAAAAATGCAGGCCGCTCGTGCTGGGCCAGGCTCCAGTAGGCAATGCCCAGGTTGTTTTGAATCATGGCATATTCCTGGGGCGCGGTTTGGGGTGAGCGGTATCGCAGCGCCTCGCTGTAGGCGGTAATGGCGCGGTGCAGCTGGTTGCGGGTATCGCCCTGCTGGGCCAGCCGCCAGTGAATTGCGCCCAGGCTATTTTGGAGAACCGCGTATTCGGTGGGGGCGGTATCTGCTGGACGATACTGCAGAGCCCGGTGATAGGCCCGCACCGATTGCTCCAGGTTCTGGGTCGGGTCTTGCAGGTTGGCCAGCAAACTGTAGACGGTGCCTAAGTTGCTGTAAAGACGAGCCAGGCTCTCTTGGGAGGGCGGCTGGGGGTAGCCTAGAACAGCTCGGTAGGCTTGAATGCTCTGCTGCAGCCAGTGAACCACCCCTTCAGGGTGGGGTTCGCGGTGCGATCGCAGCCAGTAGAGGCTGCCCAGGTCATTTAGGCCATCGCTCCACTCTAGGGAGCCCGGTTTGAGGTTGGGTAGGGCACGGGTGTAGGCTTCCAGGGCCAGATCGATCAGATCAGGATGCTGGTTGCCCGCTTCAATGCGATCGCGGCAGGTTTGACCCAGAAACAGGTAGGCTCGTGCCAGGGTCAATGGCCCGGCCTGCTGGTGTGCTAGCGACTGAATGTGCTGCCACAGGGCCAGCAGCTGAGCATCGGGAATGGCTGGGGTTGAGGGCGTGGCTACAGGAGAGGGCGGGGGGGCAGCGGCAGCGGGGGGCAGCACTGCGGCCGCAGGCTCAGAAACTGCAGGCTCAGGACTTTTAGCTTCGGGCTGAGCCGAATCTTGAGTAAAGGGAATCAGCAAAGACGAAATGGCGGCTGAAGGCGGCTGAAGGGCAGCTGCCCTATCAGTTGCCGCAGCGGTCGCCGGGCTCGCTGCTGGAATGACCGGCGTGGCCTGCTGGGGAGCCGGTGGGGCGGGTGGAGCCTCCAGGGCCGACAAATCTTCAGTTAAGACTGTCCAGAAATCGGTAGTGGTTTGGGCCTCTGACGCACCCACTTGTGCCAGGGTCGGGGTCGGTGCTGGGGGCTGAGGCTTGCTGGGTACTGGCGTCCCAACTACCTCGACGGGGTATAGAGG
>JACVRP010000607.1 GCA_014534385.1 Cyanobacteria bacterium Co-bin13 | reverse complement strand
TAGCCCCGCAAAAAGTCGCGGGGCTGCCCCGTATCAAACCTCGCAGCAGTAGTGTCGTTGGCGATGAAGCGGGTGTTTTCGATGGTGATCCGCCCATTAATAACGTTGATGGCGGCTCCATTGATGCCCTGGTTGCCGATAAAGCTGCTGCCCTGCACGATGAGCGCACTCCCCTCTGGCGCAAAGCCAATGAAGGCAATGCCGCCCGCTCCCCGCTCATCGTTGCCTGCGGTGGCCTGGTTGTTGATGAAGCGGCTGTTGATGACGGTGACCCCGCCGGAGCGGGCGTTCGTCCAGATGGCAGCACCGCCGTTGGTGGCGACATTCTCCAGGAAGGTCACGTTTTCTACGGTCAGGCTGCCTAAATCTTCTGTCTGAATGGCCCCACCACGATCGCTCGATTGGCCGCGCGTCAAAGTCAGGTTGCGAATAACCTGATTCGTCCGAAAGTCTACATTGGAGCCAAAGCGAAAAATCCGAGAGGTGTTGTTGCCGCTAATGATCAGGTTGGGCGCACCTCCCCCGTCAATGATCAAATTTTTTCCAGGGTTAACAAATATTTCACCGCTGGTTAACGTAATTGTCCGATTGGCCAGGCTGGCATCAAAGCGAATCGTATCCCCTGGGCTGGCATTTGCGATCGCATCTCGCAAAGAACCAGCACCACTGTCGTTCGTGTTTGTGACTAGCATGGAGTTATGGAAATATATGGCGGCAAACTGCAGCCAGTAAAGGGGCAGGGCTGCTTGCTAACGATGACTAAAGCTGGTGAGCAGCTTCCTCAAGCCAGGGCATAGCCCTTTTCAGGAACTGATAAGCACCGTGAAACTACGTAAGTATCAACAGTGAGGCAGAAGCATTTGTAAGCTTTATTCCTTAGAAGACTCCAAAATCCGGACCTTTCTCCTAAGGATCGTCGGGTTTCTGACTGTATAAAAAGACATTGGTAGCTGCGGCAAACCAGGGGCTAGCGAGCCGTGACTCGCAGCCCTAAAAGGAAACACATCACAAGTTATCTCGGTATCCTTTCAAGGAACTCGCTCACCCCTCGCGGCTGTAAACAGCGAGTACCAGTCTTCCCGCGTCAAAGCGACTTCATCGGCTAAAGCACATGCCGCAATCCGCTCTGGCTTCATTGTCCCCACAACGGGTTGAATGCCCGCAGGATGGCGCAACAACCAGGCGAGAACAATGGCCTCGGGGCTTGTCTGCTTTGCTTCAGCCAACTGACTCACCAGCTGGGCCGCCTTGCCCAATGCCGGGTCTGCCTCTGCGCCAGGCTTGAACAGCTTGCCGCCTGCCAGCGGTGCCCAGGCCTGGATTAAAATGTTGTGGCTGCGGCAGTAGTCCAGCGTTCCGGCTGCCAAGGCCGCGCTGACGCCAGATATGTTTGCAACAATGCCCTCATCAATTAGATACGAGTGCATCAGGCTCAGCTCCACCTGATTGATCAGCAGCGGTTGCTCCAAGCTCTTTTGCAACAGCTCAATCTGCCCCGCCGTATGATTGCTGACGCCGAAATAGCGTACCTTGCCCGCTGTCTGCAGCGCATCAAAGGCTCGCGCGACTTCCTCGGGTTCTCCCAGTGGGTCGGGGCGATGCAGCAGCAGAATATCGAGGAAGTCGGTTTGCAGCCTTTGCAGACTGCCCTCTACTGATGCAACGATGTGCTCATAGCTGAAGTCGTAGCGCTGGGGATCGCCAGGCTGAGGATCTTCCGCAAAACGAATCCCACACTTTGACTGCAGCACAATCTGCTCACGCAACCCCGGTGAGGCTTTGAGCACATCCCCAAAGACCTGCTCTGACTTGCCTTGAGTGTAAATATCGGCATGGTCAAACAGGGTAATGC
>JACVRP010000400.1 GCA_014534385.1 Cyanobacteria bacterium Co-bin13 | reverse complement strand
TGGCCATCTACAGGGCCCCTGCTGCCGTCTTGTCGAAAATGCTGCCCGACAGGTGCGTTGTGATGTTGGCGGCGCTCAATACCGGGGCACTGTCGATACCGTTCGGGTAGTCAATGACGCTGACCGCGCCGTTGCCCTGCTTAAAGCTCCAGAAGGCTTTTGGCCCCAAGCCAGCGACGTGGCAGAGAATGGCCTTGTTGATCGCGTCGTGGGCCACCACCAGGACCGTTTGAGGGGTTTCAAAACCGCTGTGGGCGGCGACGATTTGGTTCCAGGCTGCGATCGCACGATCCCACACCTGCTGCAGATTTTCCCCAGCGGGCATCTGCACGGTCTCGGGCGAGTCTTGCCACTGCTGCAGCATACCGGGGTAGCCCGCCTCAATGTCAGCCTCAAACTTGCCTTCCCACTCGCCGTGGCTGATCTCCTGCAGGGTCTCAACCAGCTCTAAGGAAAGGTGGGAGTGGTGCTGCAGAATAATCTCGGCGGTTTCCTTAGGTCGCGCCATGAAGCTGCTGTAGGCGGCATCAATGGCAATGGACTTCAAAAACTCCGCTGCTTTTTCACCCTGCGCTCGACCATTGTCATTCAGCGGTACGTCGATCTGGCCCTGGAACCGCTTTTGCCGATTCCACTCGGTTTCGCCATGGCGCACCAGCAGCAGCCGAGGGCCTCGGTGCCCGTTACGCATATGCGGCACGGGTTCACCCATGTGGCTGGTCAGGTTCATCGACTCTAGCTGGGCAGGGGTGCCCCAGCCGCCGGAGAAGTTGAGGACGCTAATGGCGCAGTTGGCCTGGTACAGGCTATTGTGCCCCTCTGGCCCCAAGCCGATGGCCGTTGCAATCAAGGCCCGGTTAATGGCGCTGTGGGCCACAACCAAAACGGTTTGGCCGGCGTGATTAGCCAGCAGGTGCTGCCAGAACCGCTCTGCCTGCTGATGCACCTCGCGCACCGGGTAAAAGGCAGTGGTGCCGGTCTCACCGGGCACCTGCATGACAAAGTTCAGCGGGTCCTGCCGCCAGGCCCGATATTCCTCGGGGTAATTGGCCTCGGCATCGGTAAAAGACAGGCCTTCCCAGAGGGGCAGGCTGATCTCTTTGAGGTCGTCTGAGTGTTGGGCGGCAGGAATATTCGGTAGGGCTTGCTGAAGTTCACCGAGAATCAGTTCAGCGGTTTTGCGGGCGCGCTGCAGCGGACTTGACCACACGGCATCGAAGGGAATGCCCGCCAGGGCCTGACCCACGCGCACGGCCTGCGCTTCGCCCGCCGGGGTGAGGGAGGACTCGTCGCAGTGTCCCTGGATTAGTTTCAACTGGTTGTAGCTACTTTGCCCGTGCCGGACGATGATTACGCGGGTTTTCAGGGGTTTGTCCTCGTTACTGCGCTCAGCCAAGAGCCCATTTTACCCCCTTGGGTAGACCTGCCGCAGCCATAAAGCTCACCGGGAAGGGTGTGATAATAGAGCGGCAACCCAAGCACAGCTAAATCTTCTGCATGACTACTGAGACAGACACCGCCAAGCCTTCTTCCCTTAAGCGGCTGGTGCTGGTGACGCTAACGATTCTGGTGGGCGTGGTGATGGGCCAATCGCTCATCAGCAGCTGGAACCAGCCTCAGGTCGCCAGCCGCCTACAGCTTTACCAAACCGATTTACTGCTGCAGGGTAGTGCTTGGCAGGCCGACTTTTTGCCTGCGGACCAGCGGGCCAGGGTGCGATCGGGGCTGCTAGGGGCTGATCCGGTGCAGTCGGCGCTGGAGCAGTACCAGGAGGTGCGGGAGACGGCAGTGAGTGCGATCGCACGCTCCCGCGCCCAAATTCAGTCCCAAGAGCTGGCAGCCGCGACCGACGAAGGCAAACCCCTCTCGCGACGGCTCCAGGCTTCTGTATCGCAGCAGCAGGCGTTGCTGAGTGAGCTGGATTTGCGGATTGGCCTGCTCAAGGCCAATCAGGGCAATACCGCAGCTGCCGTCAATCAATGGGAGCAGGTGCAAAGCCAGTCCCTCCCTGCTTCGGATAAGGGGCAAACGGCGACCGCCCTAATTCAGCTCTGGCAGAGCCAACCGCTTGCCGCCACGGCTGAGCAGCAGCTAACTGAGAATCTAGAAGGCTGGTTCCGCTCCCGAGCGCTGGAAAAGCTCTACGAAACAGAAGGCCAGCTGGAGCAGGCGTCGGCTCTCCTGGCCCAGGAGCAGCGTGAGGCGGAGCGTCAGCTGGTGAAGCTGGCCCTGATCGGAACGGTGCCGGCCCTGGGGGCATTGCTGGGGGCGGGGCTGCTGATCGGCCTGCTGGTGCAGCGGCTCACCCAAGGCAGCGAGTCACTGCTCATGCAAAATGCCGGACGCGGCTGGGAGATCACCTGGAATGGCGAAATTGTCTGGCAGGTGCTGGTAGTGGGCTTTTTCTTTGTCGGGCAGATTGTGCTGCCGCTGCTGCTCGGCAGCCTGGGGCTGGGCTTTGCCACCTTTAGCAGCCGCGCCCGCGCCGTTTACTCGATGGCCTACTACCTGCTGATGTCCGCTGGCGGTATTGCCGTGCTGGTTTGGTCTTTGCGGCCCTATCGGCCCCTGCCGCCTGACCTATTTCGCTTTGAGCTGAAGGGGCGCTGGTGGCTGTGGGGCCTGGGCGGCTATCTGGTAGCGCTGCCGCTGATGCTGGGGGTTTCGCTATTAAACCAGCAGATTTGGCAGGGCCAGGGGGGCAGCAACCCCTTACTGCAGACGGTGCTGGAGGAACAAGACCCGGTGGCTCTGCTAGTGTTTTTGCTGACGGCTGCGATCGCAGCCCCCCTCTTTGAAGAAGTTCTATTTCGAGGCTTCCTGCTGCCCTCGCTAACCCGCTACCTGCCGGTGTGGGGCGCAATTGGCCTGAGCGCACTGATCTTTGCAGCGGCGCACCTGAGTCTGTCGGAAGTGCTGCCGCTGACGCTGTTGGGAACGATATTGGGCTTTGTCTACACCCGTTCCCGCAATCTGCTGGCCCCCATCCTGCTGCACAGCGCCTGGAACAGCGTCACGATGGTGGGCCTGTTTATTTTGGGTAGCCGCTAGAGCACGGGCACTGCCCAAAATTCGGCAGGCCCGGAATCCGGTAGGATCTAGGCGTCGTTGCAACGGTAGGCCTTTATGGCGCGCAGGGTGATCCTTACCAAAGTCGATCCTTTTTCTTTGGGCAGGCTGCTGGCGGCGGTGCTGGCGGTGGCGGGTCTGCTGTTTGGCCTGATCTTTGGCATCAGTCTGTTTTTGAGCAGTGTAACTGAGAGCCAGGCGCTGAGGGGGGTCTTTTTTTTAATCGTGTCTGCCCTGGCATTCCCTTTGATCTACGGGGTGCTGGGCCTCCTCCTCGGGTATGTCGGCGGCCTGATCTATAACCTGGCTGCCGGTACCATTGGCGGCATTCGTCTGGCCGTTCAGTTTGAGGATGAGCAGCCTTAGGATTGACGGGGCTTTAAAGCGCAAAAGCGGGAGGATAAGTCCTCCCGCTAGTCTTTGAGCGCTGCAAGGTATGCCGACGCTCTATTCTTCTGTGTCTTCGTCTTCATCAGTGGGGTAAACGAAGCTGGAGCGGCCTGTCAAAACGGATTTGCCTAGGGAGTAGGCTTTTTGAGCTTGCAGAGCTGCTGTGCGCTTCCAGGTGGCCCGGCGCTTATCGCGCTTGGACTTGGAGGTTTTCTTCTTAGGAACCGCCATGGTGGTATGAGCTTAAAATTTCACAACCTTTCAATTCTAGGCGAACT
>JACVRP010000329.1 GCA_014534385.1 Cyanobacteria bacterium Co-bin13 | reverse complement strand
TCATTGAGGGGCAGCAGACAGCCCTGGTGGATACCTCCCATGCCAAGTTTCGCCAGCTCTACCTTGCCCTATTGCAAGATCGGTGGCTGCTATCCCAGCTTGACTACCTGATTGTCAGCCACACTGAACCCGACCATAGTGGCCTGGTGGCTGACCTGCTGCGGCTGGCTCCCCAGGTGACGGTGGTGGGGTCAAAGGTGGCGATTCAGTTCCTTGAGAATATGGTGAATCAGCCGTTTCAGTCGCGCATTGTGAAAAGTGGCGACACGCTGGATTTGGGCAATGGGCACGTGCTGCAGTTTTTCTCAGCGCCCAATTTGCACTGGCCCGACACCATCTTTACCTACGACGGGCAGACGCGCATTCTCTACACCTGCGATGCCTTTGGCATGCACTACTGCGATGACCACCTGTTTGATGAGGAGCCCGATCTGCTCCAGCCCGATTTCAAGTACTACTACGACTGCCTGATGGGGCCCAATGCCCGCTCGGTGCTGGGCGCTTTGAAGCGTATGGAAACGCTGGACATTGAGACGATTGCTACCGGGCATGGCCCCCTGCTACGGCATCACATCTTTCAGTGGACGGGGGCTTACCGGGAGTGGAGCCAGGCCAAGGCAACGGAGATTCCGCTGGTGGCCGTGATTTATGTAGAGGGCTACGGCTACAGCACGTATCTAGCCAATGCGATCGCAAGCGGCATCTTCAAAACCGGGGTCGATGTCGAACTAGCAGACTTAGGGGAAACTGACCTGCACAGCCTGCGGGAACTGGTAGGCAACGCCGCTGGGCTGGTGATCGGCATGCCACCCCAGTCGGACAACGCCGCCCAGATGCTCCTGAGAACAGTTTTGGCGGCGGTTCACGGGAAGCAAAGCGTTGGCCTCTTTGAAACGGGTGGGGGAGAAGATGAGCCTGTCTTTCCCCTGCGCAACCGCTTTCAAGAAATTGGGCTGACAGAAGCCTTTGCCCCGATTTTGGTCAAAGCTGCCCCCGACTCGGCTCTAACCCAAATCTGCGATGAGGCGGGCGCTGATTTGGGCCAGTGGCTGACGCGCGATCGCACCGTTCGTCAGATCAAGGCCATCGATGGCACCCTAGAGCGGGCTCTAGGCCGTATCAGCAGCGGGCTGTATCTGCTCACGGTGCAGCAGGGCAATGTCTCTAGCGCCATGCTGGCCTCGTGGGTGACCCAGGCCAGTTTGGAGCCCTTGGGAGTTGCGATCGCAGTTGCCAAAGACCGGGCCGTTAACTCCTTTCTCCAAATCAACGACACCTTTGTGCTGAATGTGCTGGAGGAAGACAATTACCAGCCCCTGATGAAGCACTTCCTCAAGCGATTTGCACCGGGAGCCGATCGGTTCTCAGGGATCAAGACTTACCCTGCTGACAATGGCTGCCCCATTCTGGCTGAAGCACTGGCTTATTTAGAATGTACCGTCACCCAGCGGTTGGAGTGCAGCGATCACTGGATTCTCTATGCCACGGTGCAGACCGGAAGGGTTTCCAAAGTCGAAGGCTTCACTGCCGTCCACCACCGCAAAGTCGGTACCCATTACTAACTCCCGTTAATTAATCCTCGGCACCCTACAGCGGCAGATTTCATAGGTTGTCTAGGTAAACCCGTGGGTTGCTGCAGCTGACGCCAACCTTACAACCGCTAATACCGATTCCCTCCTACTAATCAACCCGTCCTCAATATCTTGCGCGGCAAATCATTATGCATCACAGTTCGTTGCCTACATCATCACCCACCGCACCCACCGCTTCCTGGCTCAACAGCGGGCGCGTGGTTCGTCTTCTTGAGATGGTTCAGGATCTAATCGTAATTTCGCTCTGCATTGGGCTGTTTAGCTTCATGGTGATGCAGATCCGGGAAATGGTGTTGTCCTTACTACCGCCCCTGGACTTTCAAAACGTCACCTCCGACATTCTGTTCCTGCTGATTATGGTGGAGCTGTTCCGGCTGCTCGTGATCTATCTGCAGGAGCATCGGGTTTCCATTGGCGTTGCGGTGGAAGTCTCCATTGTGTCTGTGCTGCGGGAAATTATCGTGCGCGGCGTCTTAGAAACGCCCTGGAGTCAGGTGATGGCCAGCTGCGCCTTCCTGCTGGTGTTGGGCGTGCTGCTGATCATCCGCGTATGGATACCGCCCACATTTGAGGGAATCGACCCAGAGCAGCAGATCTCGCGCCGCCATCGTCAGCGCCAGGTTGATACGCCTGAGATTCCCGATACAATGCCCGTCCACTATGTCGATTAGCGGTTGAAATTTCTTCTCTTGTCCTTCCTTAAGCCTTGGAGTGATTATGACTTCTGACACGGCTCCGATCCCCCTAACTTTGGAAGCGCGTCCTCGGGATGTGCAGATTGCTGAGATTGGCCCAAATACGCAAGTGCTGCGATCGCGCACCTGGGACCGGCTCAAGTTTGAGACCGAGTACGCTCGCCAGCAGGGCACAACGGCTAACACCTACCTGATTCAGGCCGACCGCACAGCCTTGATTGACCCGCCGGGTGGCTCGTTCACTGCGCTCTTTCTGGAGGAACTCCGGCAGCGGTTGGACTTGCAAACCCTCGGCTACATTGTGCTGAACCATGTCAACCCCAACCGCATGATGACGCTGCAGGCTCTGGTAGAGCAGGCCCCCCAAGCCAGGATTGTCTGCACGCGCCCGGCCACAAAAGCCCTCAAGGCCGCTTTTCCGGGTTGGGCCGAGCGGCTCCTGACGGTGCGGTCGGGGGAGTCGCTAGATTTGGGCCAATCCCATCGGCTGAAGTTTTTGGCGGTACCAACACCTCGCTGGCCCGATGGCATGGTGACATTTGACCCGGCAACTCGCATTCTCTACAGTGACAAGCTGTTTGGGGTGCACGTCTGTAGCGATGCTGTGTGGGATGAGGATTGGAAGGGGCTCGATGCTGATCGCCGCCACTATTTCGGCTGCCTCCATGCCACTCAAGCTAAGCAAGTGACTGATTGGCTGGATCGGGCTGAGGCGTTTCCGGCCCGATACTGGGCTCCGGGGCACGGACCGATTGTTCGCTACAGCCTCAGTCGGCTCGGCCATGACTACCGCCAGTGGTGCCAGGAAACCCTCAGCCGCACCCTACGCGTGGCCCTGCTCTATGCCTCGGCCTATGGCAATACGGCTCAGATGGCTGATGCGATCGCACAAGGCTTGCAAAAATCCGGCATTGCAGTCGATGCCCTCAACTGTGAGCTGGCCGAGCCTGAAGAAATCGCTCAGGTAATCGACGCCTGCGACGGCTTCATCATTGGCTCCCCCACCTTGGGCGGCCACGCCCCGGTGCAAATTCAAACTGCCCTGGGGATCGTCCTGGCAGCAGCTGCCAAGACTAAACCTGCAGGGGTCTTTGGCTCCTTTGGCTGGAGCGGTGAGGCGGTGGATCTGATTGCCGCTAAGCTGCGCGACGCCAACTATCGCTTTGGGTTTGAGCCACTGCGGATTCGCTTTACCCCTACCCCTGAGGATGTGCAAACCTGCGAACAGGCCGGAGTTGATTTTGCTCAGCAGTTGAGAAGAGTGAGAAACTTGCGATCGCATCGCCAAAACGCTACCGAAACCCACGCCGACCGCACCCAGCAGGCTGTGGGACGGGTCATCGGCTCTCTAGGCGTCCTCACCTATCGCAGTGAATTAGCCAATCGAGGCATTCTCGCCACCTGGGTATCTCAGGCCACCTTTAATCCCCCAGGGCTCATGATTGCCGTTTCTTCGGATCTAACTCTGCAGCCCGGCGACCCCCTCGTGTTTAACATCCTCAAAGAGGGCCGCAACGTGCGACGGCACTTCACCCCCGCCCCCCCCACCGACGCTCAACCCTTCCCCGAAGTCGCCACCACCCCAGCTACCAACGATTGCGCTATCCTCACCGAAGCCCTAGCCTACGTCGAATGCACCGTGCAAAACGCAATAGACTGCGGCGATCATCGCCTGCTCTACGCCATCGTCAGCAACGGCGATGTGCTAGAACCTACCGGCGTTGCCGCCATTCGCCATCGTAAGTCTGGTAGTGAGTATTGAAGGCAGGAGGCAGAGGGCAGAAGGACGCGGGGAGGGGGAGACGCGGAGACGCGGGGAGGGTAGGTGGATGAGTGGACGAAATCTATACGTAGTCTCCCCCATCTCCATTGCCATTTCCCCGCGTCCCCCTGTCCCCGCGTCCCCGCGTCTTCTTCACCCCCTACCCATCTACCCCTTCACCGCCGATCCTTTATACAGCGTCGCCGCTACCGCCGGTAACCCTTCCGGCACAAACCGCTCCACTGTCACCTGCTGAAAATGCCGCTGCACCAGTTCCTGAATATTGCGGTTCAGGTGGCAGCCATCGCCAATCACCTTCTGAATGGGAGTGAGCCGGTTTTGCCAGGTCTGCACCTTGGGGTCTTCGCTCAGGCCATGCTCGACAAAGACAAACTTGCCGCCCGGTCTGAGAACCCGGTGGATCTCACCCAGGGCGTTATCTACTTTGGCAATGCTGCACAGTGTCCAGGTGCTGACCACATAGTCAAAGCTGTTGTCAGGCATCGGTAGGCTTTCCCCATTCAGCACCCGGTTTTCAACTGTCAGCTCTGAGGATTCAATCCGCTTTTGGGCTAGGGCATTCATGCCAGGATTGGCGTCAATCGTGACGATCTTATCGACGTAGTGGGGGTAATAGGCCAGGTTCAGCCCAGTGCCAAAACCAATTTCCAAAACATCTCCTGAAACCTCTGACAAGACTGCCTGC
>JACVRP010000667.1 GCA_014534385.1 Cyanobacteria bacterium Co-bin13 | reverse complement strand
GGAAAAAGGTGGATGGGTAGGGGGTGGATGGGTAGAGGGGTGAACAGAGGGGTGAACTCCTCGTTCCTATGCTCTGCATAGGAATGCCTGGCGGAGGCTCTGCCTCCTTCTGCTCCTGATTTCCAATTCCTTCCTTTTAGAGCCAGATAGCATGAAGCGATCGCATCTCCCACCCAGAGAAATGCGATCGCTTCCTATCAGAAACCCAATCTGTAAGAGCAGCGGCTTAGTAGATCGAGTCAACGCCTAGCTGGTTGGCAAGGGCGTCTTGCAGGTCGCGGGGCAGCAGCACCCGGTTTACTGCGTGGATTACGCCATTGCTGGCTTCGATGTCGGCTTGAACAACGCTAGCGTTGTTGACAATGACGCGGTCGGGTGCCGTTCTAACGGCTAAGCCACCGCCCAAGGTTCTAACGCCGCCCGTAACGATGTCGCCACTGCGGATTTCTTCAGGAGCGACGTGGTAAGTTAGCACCTGCCGCAGTAGGTTCCGGTTGTTGGGCTGCAGCAGATACTCTAGTGCGCCCTCAGGCAGGTTGGCAAAAGCTTCGTTGGTGGGAGCGAAGACGGTGTAGGGGCCCTCCCCGCTGAGGGTCTCTTGCAGACCGGCTGCCCGAATCGCCTGAGCTAGAACTGTGAAGTTTTGGTTGCTGCTAGCAAGGTCTACCAGGTTGCTATCTGCGGTAGTGGCCTGTCCTGGAGCGCCAGGAGTTTGAGCGCCGGGAGTTTGAGTGCCAGGAGCCTGGGTACCGGGAGTTTGAACGCCAGGGGTTTGAGTGCCCGGAGTTTGAACACCAGGGGTTTGAGTGCCCGGAGTTTGAGTGCCGGGAGTTTGAACACCGGGGGTTTGGGTACCGGGAGTTTGAGTGGTGCCAGGAGTTTGCTGCGTGCTGCCAGGGGTTTGAGCACCGGGAGTTCGAGTGGTGCCAGGGGTCTGGATCGCGCCGCCGGGAACCCGATTACCCGGAGTTTGAGTGGTGCCGGGGGTCTGAGTAGTTCCTGGAGCTGGAGTCTGTATCGCTCCACCAGGAACCTGATTGTCGGGGGTCTGAGTGGTCCCTGGAGCTCGCTGCGTGGTCCCAGGAGTTGGAGTGCTGGGGGGTTGAACGGTACTAGGGGTTTGAGTGGTCCCAGGAGTCCGCACCCCAGGAGTCCGGCTGCCCGGCGTTTGAATGATGTTGCCCGGAGTTTGTAGCGTGTCGCCAGGCGTTTGATTGGTGGGGGCTGGGGAAACGGGAGTTTGTATGCCGGGAGTTTGCAGAACTGGAGCCTGAACTTCAGGACCCTGGTTGTTGGGCGTTTCGGTGTCGGTAGTGTCTGCCTCTGAACCAGGTGTACCAGGGATTGGAGTGCCATCAGCAGGCGTTTGCACCGTACCTGGAACCTGAGTGCCGGAGGGGGTAGCGCCGGGCAGCTGCGCCACTTGAGCTGCAGCGGCACCCGACTGCTGAGACTCAGCGGGTTCTTGTGCGATCGCAGGAGCGCCTATCAGAGCTCCTGCGCCCAGCAAACCGGCTAAGACTGCCACATGTTGAGAAACTTGAGTGAGAAAAGAAATACGCATAATGCCTCCAGGAGCTACTGACCGTTGTGTGAAGTTTATTGAAGCCTTTGGCTCAACTCCCTCCTGCTATTGGGGGAGTTTCTGGCCGTAGAGGGGCTAAGTGTATTGAGCACTACAGCCAGCCCAACAGCAGAAAATGCTGGTTTTTGAACGAATTTAAGCAGGGGCAGTTTTCCTAAAACCTGCCAGGAAGGCCTGAAACCTTTGGTCTGCCTTCCTGTAGCTGATTCGTTAGTTGATCTATGCCTTTCGATGGAAGGGCAATAGAAGGATCTAAATCTCTGGACGCAGAAAAACGGCTTCATCCCAACCGTGACCACTACGACTCATCAAAACCGCTTGAAAGATTCGTAGGCGTTAAACGGCCTTATAGAATCTGTCCTCTTTCTGTC
>JACVRP010000121.1 GCA_014534385.1 Cyanobacteria bacterium Co-bin13 | reverse complement strand
GCTGCCGTCTTTGCGATAGACCTCTGACTCAGCATCTTGAATTTTGGAGTAGCGCTTGAGATAGGCGGTTAATTCATCCCGCCGCTGAGGCTGGGCGTAAATTTGGCCATCAATGTTTGTCACCATCGCCATCATTTCTTCTGGCGAGTCATAGCCGTACATGCGGGCTAAGGCAGGGTTAACGCTGATGTAGGTGCCGTCGCCGGTGGTTTTGAAAATGCCTGCAGTGGAGTTTTCAAAGATGCTGCGGTACTTGGTTTCTGCTGCCCGCAGCGCCTGCTCGGCCTGCTTGCGATCGCGCACTTCCTCTAGCAGCAGCGCATTTTGCTGACTCAGCTGCTGCCGCTGGCGGTAGAGATTAACCTGGTTACGCACCCGCACCAGCATCTCCTGAGGCTGAAACGGCTTGGTCACATAGTCTGCAGCCCCGACCTCAAAAGCTTTGACTTTATCGAGGGAATCGCCCAGGGAACTGAGAAAAATAACGGGAACTTCTCGAATGCCCGGCTGCTCTTTGAGGCGTCGGCAAATTTCATAGCCATCGGTGCCGGGCAGCAAAATGTCTAGCAGAATCAGATCAGGCAGCGCATCAGCAACAGCAGCAGACACTTCCTCCGCATTCTGAAGCTCACGCACCAGAAATCCGTGATGGGTCAAAAGGCGCGTTAATGGCCTCCGGCTGACCGCATCATCATCCACAACGAGCAGGTTGGTTTGAAAAGCCTCGTCCACGGGTGGCGACTCTTGCTGGTTCCTGGCAATGATATCGTTAGCTGATTAAAGAGCTTGTTTGAGCACGATGGGAACGACTGCTCAGCTAACCCAGCCTGTCCTCCCTACAGTTTCCACTGAGTGCAGTTTGGTCTTTTAATTATCCTGCAGAGTCCCGACCCTGAAAAAATAAATTATAGTCCCGGATATAGTCCTGGAACACATAGTCCTGAAACAGCCAGCCCTAATGGTCAGCGGTTTCTGCCCCCAATTATGGGTCCTGCTCAAGACTTACACTATCAGTCTCTCCTGATAATCACCCTTAATCTTTGCAATCTCCCCATTAATTCTTAAGTTTCTGCCGCCGCTTGTCACCGAGCAGGCTTTAACAGAGCTACCTCAGCGGCTCCGACTAGCGATCGCAACTTGTTGCTAGGATCAGGTCACCCTGCGGTAATAAACGGGTACCATGCCAGAGCCAACTCCCCAGTGGCAGCTGCCCCTGGACTCCTCCCAGCCCCCTGCTAACTGGATCAATATTGTCCGTGATGCCTGTCCGGCGGCCGCAGCCCTGCCGCTGCACTACACGGCGCAGCTGCTGTGGCAGCGGCAGGTGCGGCAGCCCGCCCAGCTAAAAGGCTTCCTTCATCCCGAAGCATACTGCCCTGCCAGCCCCTTTGCCTTTGGGGAGGAAATGACCTGGGCTGTGGAGCGCCTAAAGCAAACCGGTCTGTCCTCCAATAGCCCTTCAGCCTCTCTGGAAAAAGTAGCCATCTGGGGCGATTTTGATGCCGATGGCGTCACTGCCACCGCTGTTTTGTGGGAAGGGCTCAGGCCGCTGCTGCCGCCCGAGAGCCATCTGCGCTACTACATCCCCAATCGATTTACCGAGTCCCATGGGCTTTCAGCAGCCGGGCTAGAGCAGCTAGCCGAGTGGGGCTGCCAGCTGCTGGTTACCTGCGATACGGGCAGCACCAGCCTGAGCGAGATCGAGTACGCCCACCAGCTCGGCATGGAAGTGATCATTACCGATCACCACACGCTGCCAGCCCAGCGCCCTCCCGTAGTGGCCCTGATCAATCCTCGCACGCTGCCACCGGAGCATCCCCTGCAGACTCTGTCGGGGGTTGCGGTAGCCTACAAGCTAATCGAAGCTCTGTATCAGTCCCTCACCGTAGCGCCGCCCGCCCCTCTAGATAATCTTTTGGATCTGGTGGCAGTTGGTCTGATTGCCGACCTGGTCGAACTGACTGGAGACTGCCGCTATTTAGCCCAGCGGGGTCTAGAGCAGCTGCAAAGTCATCTGCAGACACAGACTCCCCGGCGTCCGGGGGTGGCTCAGCTGCTGGCCCTCTGTAAACGCACAGGCGATCGCCCGACCGATATTTCCTTTGGTATCGGTCCTCGAATTAACGCCATCAGCCGAATCCACGGCGATGCTCGCTTCTGTGTGGAGCTGCTGACTAGCCAAGACCCCGAATACTGCCGCACCTTAGCCCTGGAGGCAGAACTGGCCAATACCCGCCGCAAAGCCCTGCAGCGAGACCTGCTAAACCAGGTCAGGGGCAAACTGGCCCAGCTGGATCTGGCGACTACAGAGGTGATTGTCCTGGCAGATGAGCAGTGGCCCGCCGGGATTCTAGGACTGGTGGCAGGTCAGGTAGCCCAGGAGTATGGTCGGCCAACCCTTTTACTCAGCCTTGATCCCCCTGCTGATGCTGCTTCCCCAGACCGAATGGCGCGGGGATCAGCCCGTTCTATCCCGGGTTTGGATCTGTACGATCTCTTTAAAACCCAGGCGCACCTGCTGACAAGCTACGGCGGGCATCCCTTAGCGGCTGGGCTGAGTTTGCCCACCGAAAACCTGGCTTTGTTTACCGCTGCCCTGAACCGCGAGGTTCGCGAGCTTAAGGGAGAGCAGCCGGGAGTAGGGGGCCCGGTGCTGGCAGTTGATTTGGCTGTCACCGTGGCTGACCTGGGCCAAGACCTGTTTCGGGCGCTCAAGCTGCTGGAGCCTTACGGCATGGGCAACCCTGTGCCCCGGCTGCTGATCTCAGACTGCTGGGTCACGGGGGCCTGGCACCGCCGCCTTAAGGACCAGCGGGGCGGCCAGGTCGCTTACATCAGAACTGAGTTTAAGCTCTGGGACGATACAGTCCAGGGTGGCTTTCCGGCAGAGTGGTGGGATCACTACGCCGAAGACCTGCCCCAGGGCCGCTGCGATGCCGTGGTAGAGCTAGATTTTAATACGGTTCAGAAGCAGTACCGCGTGCGGCTGGTCGCTATTCGCGCTGCCCAGTCACAGTCTTGCGCTGCCCCTTTTACCTACCGCCAAGAGCCAATCTTAGATTGGCGGCAGGGGCTAACGGGGGAGACAATGGCTGACACACCTTCACCTCAGGCATTAGACCTGTCCTCAGCGGCAGGGCAGTTGGCCCCGTTTGCAGACGCGAGGGGCAAAGACCCAACGGGAGACGCGATCGCAAATGCCCTGGTTATCACCCAATGCCCGGCGGGCTGGGCCGAGTGGGCTGCCTGGGTGAAACAGGCAGAAACCGCACAGCAGCCTCTAGCCATTGCCTATCCGCCTCCCCCCGAACGCGCTCCCGAGACAGTTTGGAAAGAGCTAGTGGGGCTGGCCAAGTATCTTAGCCGCACGGGCGAGACAGTGACCCTCGATCGGCTGCAGGAGCGCTTACAGCTATCAGCCCCAGCCCTAGCCTTGGGCTTTAAGAGCCTTGAATACCTGGGATTTCAGGTGCAGATAGACAGCGAGCAGCGGGTGCAGATGCAGCGGCCTCTAGCTGAGTCGTCGCTATCGCCTGAGGGCCCAGAGATTAGAGCCTTTCTGGAGGCATTGCAGGAGGAGCAGTTTCGCCGCCGCTACTTTTACCAGGTGCCTGTTTCCACCCTAACGGCTAGGAGCTGAGCCGGTTAATCCAGCCCTGCCTGGTGTTCGCACTTGTACCCTTGGGCCTGCCAGGTTTCAAGATCAACGGCTGCTAGAGGGGTAACCTCCGGGCAGCGGGGCTGGTAGACCTGGCTGACCACGGCCCAAATTAGGCTACGGCTAAGATCGAGCGCAGTTTTGAGCCAGCTCTCCTGATTGCCGGGCTGGCCTGTTTCTGCCACCGCATCGATCTCAACCCAGATGCCGTGGGCCCCCAGCACAATCTGCCCAATCCACTGGGCTCGGGGCAGATGGCTGGGAGATGTCACCAGCCGCACATGATGGCTGCCCCACTGCTGCAGAATCGGCAGGCTGAAGCGGAAATTGTCGAAGGTGGACTGAGCACACTTTTCTAGCCACACTTCCTGCAGGGAAGTGCCCTGCCGCTGAAAAATCTGCCGAATACAGGGATCGGCCGATCCCTGGGAGATCAAAATTGGAATAACTGGTCCCCGCGAGGCATCGGTTGAGCGCTGCTGCGCCACCTGGATCTCTCGCTGCACACTGCCGCCTAAAACAAGGATGGCGTCAACGGGCTGCTTTGCGGCCTGCTGCAGAGCTCCTAGCCCCAGGATCAGCCCTAGTGCCAAGGCAAGCAGGCATCCTGGCAACAGCCATCGCTTGAGCTTGAGTATCATGGTGCTAGACCCCCTCTCGATGACCTTGACACCCTCAATTAGAGCGGGTTTCAACAATAAAACTTTATACTTTTCCTCAGGATTCCTTTGAGAAGACTCCGGTAAAGTGAAACAGTTGAGTCAGTTTTAGCAGGGCCTTGGCTTGCTAGCTTGCTCCAGCTTCGGGGAACCGATCGAGGGGCTAGTTACGTCCAGCAGCCTATAATTTCTCCCAACAATTTCTCCAGACTGTGTGTCCCCTATCCCTTTTGCAGTTCGGCTAGACTGGTTGAAACGCCTCTAGGTTTTGCCGCTTCTGCGGTTGTCTTGATTACCAGCCCCTCTTTTTAGAGAGTTGCTTTCCGTTGAGAAAGCAGTTTATCCGTCCATACGTTTTCTCAGGCTAGCGTAGATGAATCTTTCTGTTCGCACGCTTCGATTGTCCCCAGCCAGTCTGGTGGGAGGCGCGATCGCATCTTCCCTGCTGGCAATTACTGCCCCTGCCCTGGCGACCTCTGCCCAAACCCCTTTTCAAGACAGCCCTAAGGCTGTGCTCGATGAAGCCTGGCAGATCGTTGATCAGCACTACGTAGACGGCGACTTTAACCAGGTTGATTGGCAGGCAGTTCGTCAGAGCCTTTTAGGGCGGGAGTACACCAGCCAGGAAGAGGCCTACTCAGTCCTGCGCTCGACGCTACGACGGCTCAACGACCCCTACACTCGATTTCTCAGCCCCAGAGAGTACGCCGAGCTGACCGAGCAAACCGCTGGAGAAGTGTCTGGCGTCGGGCTGCGGCTGCGGCGAGATACCCAGACCAGCAAGGTTTTTATCACTGATGTGGCCGAGGGGTCCCCTGCCCAGCAGGCCGGCCTACAGCCCGGCGACCAGCTGCTGCTGGTAGACAGTCAAACGACTGACCGCATTACCATTGAGGGGATTTCCCAGCGGCTGCGAGGAGAAGAAGGCAGCCAGGTAACCCTGACCGTATCCCGCAACGGCACGGCCCCCCGCACGGTCATCCTGACTCGCACCCTGCTGGAAATTCCAACCGTCGAGTACGCGCTTAAGCAGCAGGGCAACAGCCGCATCGGCTACATTCGCCTGGCCGAATTCAACGCCCATGCCGCCGAGCAAATGGAGCGGGCGATTACCCGCCTCACCGAGGAAAACGTCGAGGGGTTTGTCCTCGACCTGCGGGGTAATCCCGGCGGTCTGTACCAGGCCAGCATTACCATTAGCCGCATGTGGCTACAGCGGGGAGACATTGTCCAGACCATCGACCGGGAGGGCCACAGTGACTCGATTCGGGCTAACGGCACAGCGCTCACCCAGCTCCCCCTGACGGTTTTAGTCGATGGCCGCTCCGCCAGCTCTAGCGAAATTTTAACCGGAGCCCTGCGCGACAACGGCCGAGCCACTGTAGTTGGCAGCACGACCTTTGGCAAGGCGTTGGTGCAGTCTCTGCACGGTCTGTCCGATGGCTCTGGCATGACGGTAACGGTGGCCCATTACTACACGCCCAACGGCACCGATCTCAGCCGAAAAGGCATTGTTCCTGATATCCAGGTGGAGCTGTCTGACCGCCAGCGGCAGGAACTGTTTAATAACCCTGTCCTGCTGGGAACCGATGCCGACATCCAGTACCTCCAAGCGGCCCAGGCACTAGAGCAAACCATCCTCAGCCGCTCACAGCCCGGAGCAGTCCCAGGGCTCAATGCTCCCAGCCAGCTCGGTCGGATCGAGCCCTAGTCGGTCAGGACGTGGCTGGAGAACACATAGATGCGCTGGCTCTCCAGGCTGCTGCGCAGATCCGACGGACGCACCGTCTTCTCCGTTAGAGGCAGCTCCCGGTGAAAGATCTGCCGGTTTAGGCCGACCTGCAGGCTGGTAAACGGATCGCCGCCCGAGGAAATCAAAAACTCTAGCTGGCTGACGTCGGGCCAGCCCACTAGGGTATCGAGGAGGGCTGCGATCGCATCTACCCGAGCCGGGTCTGTCTGGTACCAGTCCCCCGCCACCGCATTGGGCTGATCGAGCCCCAGGTGAACAATCAAATGGGCCTGATTGAACAGCGCCACCGCCACCGATCGGGCCTCCTCCTGCACCAGCAGGTTCTGCTCGCGGGCCAGTTCCCGCAGCTTTTCCAGGTGCTCATAGCGAGACGCCAGCGACAGCGGTCCCTGCTGCCACTGAATTGCGATCGTAGTCAGGTAGGTCTGTAGGAGTAGGTGGCCTAACTTTTTCGCCTTGGTAGCCAGGTAGTTGGAGTTGTAGGCCGTTGCTTCAATGATCAGCGGCACTCGATTGACCATCTCCAGCTCGTATCCCTTGAGCCCGGCAATTTTACGCGGGTTGTTGGTAATCAGGCAGAACTGCTTGACCCCGATATCGTTAAGAATTTGCGCTCCAATGCCGTAGTTGCGCTGATCCACGGGGAGCCCCAGCTTTTCATTGGCCTCAACGGTGTCTAGTCCCATATCCTGCAGCGAGTAGGCCTTGAGCTTATTGACCAGCCCAATCCCCCGGCCCTCCTGTCGCAGATACACCACCACGCCGCGACCCGCGCTATTAATCATTTTTAGCGCCGCCTGTAGCTGCATACGGCAGTCGCACCTGAGCGATCCAAAGGCATCTCCCGTGAGACATTCGGAGTGAACCCGCACCATGACCGACTCATTCTGAAAGGTGGTCGGGTCGCCCTGCACCAGCGCTACGTGCTCAGAACCGTCCAGCAAATTGCGGTAGGCATAGATTTTAAACACCCCAAACTGGGTCGGCAGATCAGCCACCGCCTCCCGCTGCACAAACCGTTCATGCTGCAGGCGATAGCTGATCAGGTCGGCAATGCTGATCAGCTTTAGACCGTGGGTGCGGGCATAGTCAACCAGATGCGGCAGCCGCGCCATCGATCCATCCAGGTTTTGGATCTCACAGATCACGCCCGCCGGGTACAGTCCCGCTAGTCGGGCCAGGTCCACCGCCGCTTCCGTATGCCCCGCCCGCTTCAGCACGCCACCATCCTTAGCCCGCAGGGGAAAGATGTGGCCAGGCCGGCGCAAATCCTGAGGACGGGCCTTGGGGTTGATGGCCACCTGAATCGTTTTGGCCCGATCCTCTGCCGAAATCCCCGTTGTTACCCCCCAAGACAGCCCTGCATCAATGCTGACGGTAAAGGCTGTCTGCTCGTTCTCATCTTCAAAGGCACTCTGACTGACCATCAGAGGCAGCTCTAGCTCATCTAGACGATCCCCAGTCATGGCTAGGCAGATCAATCCCCGCGCTTCAACTGCCATAAAATTAATCATGTCTGGGGTGGCAAATTGAGCCGCGCAGATCACATCCCCTTCGTTTTCGCGATTCTCATCATCAACGACCACAATGGAGCGACCTGCGGCCAGATCGTGCAGGGCATCTTCAATGGCGTCAAACTGAAAGTCAATGGAGTCTACCGACACGGACTGAGGAGTTGCCGCATCTAAGTTCCCTAAAGCCGGGTTGGACACAATCTTGATAAACCTTGTACATCAATGGTTGTCTATATAAGATTGTAGTCCTGACCGCTAAGGCAGTTATGAAATCTGCATTTCCTTAGAACTTTGCAGGGCAGTAGCAGGTTTAGTATTACAATGTCGCATCTAAGATCGTGAACTGCAGTTTTGCGGCCAAGCGATGGGGTCACGCTTTATTATTTGTCGAGTCCTATGGGTGATTTAGCCTCCAATCCAATTTCTGTCGGTATTGTCGGCGCATCTGGCTACGGCGGTGTTCAGCTGGTGCGTTTACTAAGTGAGCACCCGGCTACTGAAATCACCTACTTGGGAGGCGAGAGCAGTGCAGGCAAACGCTTCTCAGACATCTATCCGCACTTTGGTACGCGGGTTCCGCTGACGATTGAAGCGATTGATCTAGATGCGATCGCTAGCCGCTGTCAGGTGGTCTTTTTGTCTCTGCCCAACGGGCTAGCCTGTGAGATGGCCCCGACCCTGCTGGCTAAGGGATGTCGGGTGCTCGATCTTTCGGCCGACTACCGGTTTACTGATTTGAGCGTTTATCAAGACTGGTATGGCGTTGAGCGCCAGGATCAGGAAGTTGCGGCAGAGGCTGTGTATGGGTTGCCAGAGCTGTATCGCGATCGCATCCAGTCAGCCCGTCTGATCGGCTGCCCCGGCTGCTACCCCACCGCCAGCCTGCTCGGCATTGCGCCGCTCCTAAAGCAGGGCCTGGCTCAGCCCGAAACCCTAATTATCGACGCCAAGTCCGGCACCTCCGGCGGTGGCCGTGTCGCCAAGACGCCACTCCTGCTGGCAGAGGCCGACAATTCTCTAGCTGCCTACAGCGTAGCCCGACATCGTCACACCCCTGAGATTGAGCAAATCTGCAGCCAGCTCGCCCGCCAGGAAGTGATGGTGCAGTTTACCCCTCACCTGGTGCCGATGGTGCGAGGCATTTTGTCTACCATTTACGCCACCATGCGGGATCCCGGCCTAGTCCGGGATGACCTGGTCACCATTTACAACGCCTTCTACCGCTCATCGCCCTGGGTAACGGTACTGCCCAACGGCACCTACCCCCAAACCAAGTGGGCCTGGGGAACTAACCGCTGCTACATCGGCATTGAGGTCGATCCACGCACGGGTCGGGTAATCGTCATGTCCGCCATCGACAACCTGATGAAGGGGCAGGCCGCTCAGGCAGTGCAGTGCTTCAACCTGATGATGGACCTGGAAGAAACCCTAGGCCTACCCCACCTCAGCTTCTATCCTTAAGCCGACGCCTGGTGCGCCGCTCTACCCAAAAGAGCGGCTCTGAGGCAGTGCCCCTAGCCCTTGGCTCTACTGCAGCTTGTTTTCCAGGGACTTGAGATATTCAGTGTTGACGCCAGACTCACGGGTGAGAGCAATCTTGCCGGTGCGGGCAATCTCGCGGATGCCGAAGCGGTTAAGCACCTG
>JACVRP010000003.1 GCA_014534385.1 Cyanobacteria bacterium Co-bin13 | reverse complement strand
TTCCTCACCTAAACATAAAACATCCACAAAAAGCTCGGGTTTTCAGCTATTTTTTCCGGGCTGCTGCCGGTGGGGTGGCCCTAACGCAGAGCGCACCCCTAGCCTTAGCAGAGTTAAGACAGCTTCAGCACAGCCATAAAGGCTTCCTGGGGTACGTCCACCGTACCGATTGCCTTCAACCGCTTTTTACCCTTTGCCTGCTTCTGCAGCAGCTTCTTCTTGCGGGAAATGTCGCCACCGTAGCACTTGGCCAGCACGTCCTTACGCAAAGCCGGAATGCTTTCACTTGCAACAATCCGGGTACCAATAGAGGCCTGCAGAGGAATTTTGAACTGGTGGCGGGGAATAAGTTCCTTGAGCTTCTCTACCAAGGCCTTACCGACGTAGTAGGCCTTGTCTCGGTGAACAATGGTGGCCAGAGGATCGACCCGATCTCCATTGATCAAAATGTCTAGCCGCACGAGCGGATTTTCCCGATAGCCAATCAGGTGATACTCCATGCTGGCATAGCCCCGGCTACGAGACTTCATCTGGTCAAAAAAGTCAGTTACCACCTCGGCCAAGGGCAGTTCGTAGACCAGGGTGGTGCGCCCCTGGGTCAGGTATTTCATGTCCTTAAAGTCGCCCCGGCGGCTCTGGCAGAGTTCCATGAGCGTGCCGACAAACTCCTCAGGCGTAATCATTTCGACCTTGACGTAGGGCTCCTCAATCTTTTCCCGCTCCTGCGGAGGGGGCAGGGTGCTGGGGTTGTCGATATAGATTTCCTCGCCCTGAACCGTGATCACTTTGTAAATTACGGAGGGCGCAGTGGTGATCAGGTCGAGGTTGTACTCCCGCTCCAGTCGCTCCTGCACAATTTCCATATGCAGCAGTCCTAGAAAACCGCAGCGAAAGCCAAAGCCCATGGCGCTGGAGGTCTCCGGTTCATACTGCAGGGCAGCGTCGCTCAGGCGCAGCCTTTCTAGGGCTTCGCGCAGTTCCTCGAACTGGTCAGCATCGGTGGGAAAGAGACCGCAAAATACCATTGGCTTGGCCTCGACATAGCCAGGCAGGGCCGTGGGAGCGGGGCTTTTAACCAGGGTAATGGTGTCACCGACCCGAGCATCTTCCACTGACTTGATGGAAGCCGCCAGATACCCTACCTCCCCAGCATGAAGTGCCTCCACCCGGACCTGGTTGGGGGAGAGAATGCCCAATTCGTCAATCTCATATTCCTTGCCCGAGGCCATCAGTCGCACGCGATCGCCCTGACGAATGGTGCCATCCATGACTCGGAAATAGACAATGACGCCCCGGTAGCTGTCGTAGTAGCTGTCAAAGATCAGCGCCCGTAGGGGCTGATCAACGGTATCTTGAGGCGCTGGAGTAAGGTACACAATGGCCTCAAGAATCTCATCAATGCCAATACCCTCTTTAGCTGAGGCTAAAACAGCATTACTGCAGTCAAGGCCGATAATCTCCTCGATTTCCTGCTTAATTCGGTCGGGGTCGGCTCCGGGCAAGTCAATCTTGTTGAGCACTGGAATGACTTCTAGGTTGTGCTCTAGGGCCAGGTAAACGTTGGCCAACGTTTGAGCTTCTACGCCCTGGGAGGCGTCTACTACCAGCAGCGCCCCTTCACAGGCTGCCAGGGAACGGGATACTTCGTAGGAAAAGTCAACATGACCGGGCGTATCGATCAGGTTAAGGACGTAGGTGTTGCCGTCCTGGGCCTGATAGTCCATGCGGGCGGCCTGGAGTTTAATGGTAATTCCCCGCTCCCGCTCTAGGTCCATGCTGTCCAGAAACTGCTCCTTCATTTCCCGATCGCTGACGGTGCCAGTACGCTGGAGCAGGCGATCGGCCAGGGTCGATTTGCCGTGATCGATGTGGGCAATGATGGAGAAATTGCGGATGCGAGAAACGGGAACGTCGGTCATAGAGGCGGTACCCAGGCGGAAAAACTTGGAACTTAAATAATTGTAATGCTATGTCTTCAGCTGTATCTGAGGTTGTGGGCAAGCACAAGGGGTGGATGCGGAGCTGGCCCGTTATTGAGATGGATTCACCATTCCCGATTCACTCTTCCCTTAGTGTGCTCTGTATTTCTAATTTATTCCCGATTGACCAGCCAATCTCAAGGACAAAGGGTTAATGACCGCCTATTATTTAGGATCATAGAATATGAAGAAGCGTTGCTATAGGCGTGTTTTACGGTTGGAGGGGCCTAAGGGGTTTCCCTAACCTCGATCGGCGTAGCTGAAGCGCTAGCCGCACTGGCTCGCTTTGCCTGTTTTATGCGCTGACTCTTAAGCAAACTAGCCCGTTGAGTAAACCCACCTCGGCTTTCGAACCAAGGACAACCCCAATGACAACTGACGACAAGGTAGATCTGTCCATTCAGCTAGACCGGGAACTGCTTGAGGAGGTGAGCCACCTCACGTCCGATCCTAGCAAGGTAATCGAAGTAGCTCTGAGGCAATGGCTAAAAGGCGGCAGGCAGCGGGAAGATGAGCTGGCGCGATCGCTTCCCCGCAACCCGACGATCCCCCCCAAAGGGGAATGGAACGATTAATCCAACCTCAGCAAATTCCCAACGAGGCTTGATTAAGTTAACTTGTTCAGTAATCTGAGGGTACGCTAGGGGTGATGCGAATGGGTCGAAATGCTGAGCCATGCTTGAGTCATTTGTGACCCTGTCTTCTGGCCCTACCTAAGATGGGCTGTGCTACCAGGCTTAGCTCCGACGCTATGCCCGAGTAAATCTCATGAGTTCCTGAAAATCCTTCTATCCGCCTCAATCATTTTGGATTTGGTTTCATGGCTCGGTCTGTCAGCTCCGACTCCCCGATTCACGTCCTTTCTCAGGAAACTCATGTGGATGAAGGTTCCGGATTGATCTCTGCGGTCTTGGACGAGCCTTTGCTTGTTCTGACGCTGGGTCGAGAGGGGAGCATTCTGTCTGCCTTTAGCCCTTTATTACCCTCTAAGCAGCAGGGGGTCTTCCAAGCCTGGATCGGGCAGTCCCTAGCCAGGTTTCTCTGTCCGGCAGAGGCTGCCACCTTTGAAAACTCTTTGAGCCAGGTAAAAGCGACGGCTGAGCCGGGCCAGTTCGCGGCCCGCATTGCACTCAAAAAAGGGGGGGTGGCAGCCCGTTGGGTGCTCACTCCGGTCTTGGCGCTGGAGGCGGAGCCTCAGTGCATAGTAGCGCTGGCCTACGCCTTAGAAGATGCGGCGGCCTGGACGAATGCGGCAGAGCTGTCTTCAGACTGGCAGACGCTATCGACCTGTTCGGAGCTACAGGGGTATGCAACTCAGCTGAGCCAAATTACCCGCAACATTCGCCGAACTCTGGACCTGGAGACAATCTGGCGGCAGACGGTAGATGGGCTAGGTCAGCTATTTCAGGTGGAGCGGTGCTGGGTATGCGCCTATCAGGTAACGGCAGGCAGTGTGGCCGTGGCGGCGGAATTTTGCCAGTCTGATCAGGCTAGCTCCTGGCAGGGTCAGGTCTTGCATCTGGCGGATTGGCCGCAGCTGCAGCGCGCGATCGCAACGCCCTCCCCCGTTACCGCCCGGATCGAGCAGGCCGAGGACAGCTCTAGCCTACTTGCGATCGCAACCCGCTACCAGGAGCAAATCAACGGCCTGATCCTGCTGTTTGGCCCAATTGATCGAGACTGGTCGGCAGTGGAGCTAGATTTGGTCAACGAGCTAGCTGACCAGGTCGGCACTGCGATCGCCCACGCCCGCCTCTTTGGCGAAAGCCACGCTCTGGCCTCCCAGCTGCAGCAGGCCAATGCCCGCCTCGTCGAAAAGCACCGAGAACTCGAAGAAGCCCGGCGGCAGGCAGAAGAAACGCGCAAGCAGGCCGAGGAAGCCTCCCGCCTCAAAAGCGAGTTTTTGGCCAATACCTCCCACGAGCTGCGGACTCCCCTCAACGGCATGATCGGCTTCCTCAAGCTGGTACTAGACGGCATGGCCGACGACCCCGCTGAGCAGGAGGAATTTATTCAGGAAGCGCATAAATCCGCGATCCATCTGCTGCAGCTGATTAACGACGTCCTTGACATCGCCAAGATCGAAGCCGGCAAAATGCAGATCGACATGAACCCGATCAACCTGCGGGAGCTATTGAACGATGTCGAAAACTTCATCCGGCCTCAAGCCGAGCAGAAGCAGCTGGACTTCAAAATCCTACTGCCTCCGACCCGAGACGAAATTATCCTCAACGGCAACTACCAGAGGCTGCTGCAGGTGTTGCTGAACCTGGTGGGCAACGCCATTAAATTTACTCACTATGGTGAGGTCAGAATTACGGCTGAGATTAAGCCTCAAAGGATTACTTTTCAAGGCAAAACCTGGCCAGGCTTGGTTAAGGTCAGCGTGTCTGACACGGGCATCGGCGTTTCCCTGGAGAAACAGGACCGGCTGTTTCAGACCTTCAGCCAGGTCGATGGAGAACGCACCCGTCAGTACGGTGGTACTGGCCTGGGTCTGGCAATCTCCCAGAAGCTGGTGGAGGCAATGGGAGGGGTGGTTCAGTTTATCAGTATGGGCGAGGGCCTGGGATCCACCGTCAACTTCACGGCGCTGCTTTATCAAGAGCCCGTTGTGGTTTCGGCAGAGCCGCTTCAGCCGGTTTCCTGATCCGGTCAGCCCCAACTCAAAGGCCCCACCCAAAGGCAAAATTCGCAGGCCAAACGCAGCCCGACCTAAGCAATAAATTCAGAGCGGGCTGCCTGCGTCTGGCGCAGATGCTGCTGCACGCCCTCCCAATCTTCAGCTTGGATTAAAGCAATCACCTGATCTAGCTGGTGCCGATAACCCTGCAGGCTCTGCAAAATCGAGTCCCGATTGTAGCGGGCCATCATCAGGCCCAGCTCCGGCGGGCCGCCTCCCACTCGACTGGTGTCTTGAAAGCCCGAGCTGGCCAGCGCTCGAGCTAGCTGAGCGACTTCTGCATTGGGCTCACTGAGACAGGCCTGAATCAAGCTGCTGCTGACCATCACCGGCAAATGCGATATCCAGGCCACGGCCCGATCGTGAATCTCAGGCGAACACTGATATAGCCGGGCCCGCAGCTCCTTCACTAGAGCGGCAACGGTTTCCACAGCATCGGCAGGTGTCTGGGCCAGCGGCGTGAGGACGTAGGCTCGATCCCTGTAGAGCCCTGGCTCTGCGGCTTCTAAACCAACTTCCGTTTTACCAGCCATTGGATGTCCGCCGACAAAGCGAGGCCAGTGATGGGTGGCGGCGGTGACAATCGCTGCTTTAACCGAACCGACATCAGTCACCACGGCATGCGGAGCTAGGTAGGGTGCGATCGCACCCACAGTAGCTGCGATCGCGGCAATCGGCGTGCAGACGAAAACAGCATCAACCCCGCTCAGCAGACTATAATCGCAACCAGCTTGCTGGACCACATTTCGCTCCAGAGCAGCCTGACACACCTCAGGCCGCCTGCCGATTCCTACCACCTGGTAGCCCTGCTGGCTAAAATCGATCCCCAGAGATCCCCCAATTAGCCCCAGTCCTACAATTCCAATCCTCATGGCTCACTGTTCCTCCCCAGGGAGACTCGTGCTATGGTCAAAAACCCATCCCTTCATCTTCAGCTATTGCCGAGTCCTTGGCTAGAATCTGCATCATGAATGGACCAGAACTGCTCGGCAAGTATGCTCAGGGCATCCGGGACTTTACCGGAGCCAGCCTAAATGAATGCAGCCTGATTGGGGCCAGTCTCCCTGAGATCGTCCTGCAGGACGCTTCTCTTAACGTGGCCAATCTCAGCAGCGCCAATCTCAGCCATAGCAACTTCAAAGGGGCTCAACTCAACGTTACCCGCCTGAGCGGAGCCAACTTGAGCTATGCCGACCTGAGCGGCAGCAATCTCAATGTGGCCAATCTCATTCGAGTAATCTTGACCAGCGCCAATCTGACCGGGGCCTCCCTAGTTCGAGCCGAGATGGTCAGAGCCACTTTAAGCCAGGGCCGTTTAGTCTCCGCCAACTTCAGCGAGGCCGACCTGCGAGAAGCGCACCTAGACCGGGCCGACCTCCACCACGCCAACTTGACTCGGGCTGATTTACGCGGCTGTGTTTTAGCGGGGGCCAACCTCACTGAGGCCACCCTCAATGGGGTAGACGCCAGCCGCGCCAACTTCAACGGCGCAGTCTTAAAGAGCGTAGAGCTGCGACAGGGCAACTTGAGCCAGGCTGACCTGCGCGGGGCCAACCTAAAAAACGCGAATCTGCGGTGGGTTGATCTCAGCGGCGCAGATCTACGGGATGCCGATTTAACCGATGCCAAGCTGAGTGGGGCTAACTTGACCGGGGCTTCTCTAGAGGGGGCCAACCTGGTAAATACCGTGCTGGTGCATGCAGATTTAACCAATGCCAACCTGATGCAGGCCAACTGGGTAGGCGCAGATTTGTCTGGGGCGACCCTGACGGGAACTAAGCTGTTTGGTACAGTGCGCTACAACCTGACCTTCTCCAGCGAAACCGTCTGTGAGTGGATCGACCTTAGCCCCAACGGCGATCAAAGCAGAACTGTTCGGTTTGGTGCTTTAGAAAAGCTAGACAGCTTCTTCAACCGCTCTCCCGCTCAAGTGCGGATCACCATTGACAGCCCACTGTCTGCGGCAGCTCATCAAACCTTGGCAGCCCTTGGCTACCAGCTCTCTACCCTCAGTCCCCTGTTTGAAGCCCCTCCCAGCCTAGAAGTCACTAGCCGCAAGACTGTGCAGACCTATACCAGCGCCCACGATATGCTGCTGCCCGCGCTCGCCTATGGCGCGGTTTTCCCCTTTCAAGATAGGAATCCGGCCCAGCACATCATTCTGGATGTGCTGAAGCAGCTGCAGCAATATTTGGCAGACCACCCCGAAGACAGCCTGAGCCGGCCTATGTTAAGCCCCATGAGCGGAGCTTTGACGATCACCGCTCAGCGGTTAGGTGCGATAGCCACAGACCAAATCTCGTCTGGGGAAAGCGATCCCTTCTTTCGGGCCCCGATTCAGATTGAGTTAATCAACTCCAGCAACCAGCGGCTAGATATCTACCAAAACCCCCGATTTGGCCTGCGGCCTTCACCGCCCCCAGATCAGCCATTGCCTACCCCTGAGCTACCGGCCCAACAGCCGTTGCTCTCTGACGTACTGACCTTTTTTAGAGGGTGCCGTCCGCCTGAAACCGCTGCTTCTCAAGCTATTCAGTGATTTGAGCTAGCCCAGAAACCAGGCGGTATGTGTCAAAATGGGAAGTCAACCTCTCAAGCCCGGATCAAACCCGTGATCGAAGCTGAAGTTCACCAGCACTTGCGAGCCTTTCTGCGGCAGCAGGACGAACCTGTCTGGCCGCATCATCTTACCCTGGCTCGTCTAGTTGCCCGGGCGCTTCGGCTAGATCGCAGCGCCCTGCTGCAGACGGGGAGCGTTGCCGCTTACCACGGGCGCTACCGCCTGGGCTACCTAATGTCTGCGTTGCTCTGGCCAGGGCCGGTAGTCCTAGTGGCTCCCGAGCCAATCCGGCAGCAGCTGCTCATGATCGATTTGCCCCGCTTACGCGACTGGGTGCCTACCTACAAATCTGTGCAGGTAGGAGAGCGGTGGCCTGATCCCCACTTTACGGGGGTGCTAATCACCTCCCCTGAAGCCTGGCTAGCCGACCGCTTAGGCCCACGGACCAGTTTCCCCAACGGCATTCCGACCCTGCTAGACGGTGTCGATGACCTGGAGGACTGGGTGCGATCGCAGCTAACCGTCACTATTGGCAGTGCCGATTGGGAGGCCCTGGCGTTGGCCTATCCCGACCAGCAAGCCTTTATTCGAGATACCCGGGTACGGCTTACCCACATCGCCTTTCAGCACCCTGAAAACCCCTACCAGTGCCATCTTCTAGACAACCCAGAGCAGTCCCTACTGCGGGCGCTCCACCAGGAACTGGTTGACCACCACCCCCAGCCGAGGCAGGCGGCTGCAGCCATGCCTGTTAACTGGCAGCGGTTTTGGCAGCAGTTTGCGATCGCAGAGCGCCTCCTGTGGCTCTCCCTCAACCGCGCCCAGGGTCAGTTTTGCCTGCACTGTAGCCCCATTGACCTGGCCCCTCTGCTGCAGCCCATCTGGGAGCAGCAGGCGCTGGTGCTGATGGGCGCAGCCCTCGACCAAGATGCCCAGGCAAGCACCTACCGGCAGCGGCTGGGGCTAGGCGAGATGACCTGCCTCAAGTTCTCCCCTGACCGGCAAAATGAGCTGATTCAGCTCTACCTGCCCGATCACCTGCCCCTGCCCAACACGCCACAGTTCCAGGCCGTGCTGCAGTCAGAGATCCGGCAGCTGCTCTATTTCAATACTCCCAACCCAGGGTTTACCGTCATCCTGGTCGGAGATTCTCCGCTCAAAGCTCAGCTGGGGGCCACTCTGGCTGCCGAGTTTGGCTCTCGGGTGCAGGTAGAGCGAACCCAGCTCGCGCCCCACAGCATTCTGGTCACCGGCTGGTCATTTTGGCAGGCCCAGCAGGGGCATCTGCCAGCACCCTCCCTGCTGATCATGCCCACTCTACCTATTCCATCCCTAGAAGATCCCCTGGTGGCCGGACGGGTCGCTTACTACAAAGGCAAGCGGCAGGACTGGTTTCGCCTGTACTTGCTGCCGACCGCCCTTAACGAACTCCAAAGAGCCCTCGCCTCAGTCCGAAAATCCCAAGGGGCTGTGGCCTTGCTTGATACTCGGGTGCATTACCGCAGCTACGGCCACCAGATTTTAGAGGCATTGGGGCCAGCTGCCTGTACCCGACATCTACACCAAAATTGGCTGTTCGATCCTCAGTAATCTCCCTTAGGTGGGAGTTAAGCCCCCTTAGACGCGGTAGTATGAGGAAGTAGCGTCTAGATTTGAAACCCTCATGGGGGAAGCCAAACGTCGTCGGGAGCAGCTCGGAGAAGAGTACGGCAAAGAGCAGCCAATTCTGCCAATGCTGCCGATTACCAAAAAGCAGTCTGAGAAGTTCGTGCGTTGGACGACTCAGGCCACCTGGATTGCGATCGCCCTAACCGTTGGCTTTTGGATTACGTTTCGCTTTATTGGTCCAGGTTTGGGCTGGTGGGAGTTGGTTAACTAGGTTCCTTGATTTTCCTAGCAGCTTTGCTTTGGGCTTTGTAAGGGTTTTTGATCAGGAGAGGCTATTGCAGGCCCCTGATTCCTAAAAGTGTTGAATTGGCTACTGCAGCTTTTAGAGCTCTGCATTAGGGTTAGGCAAATTTAGCGTTTAGCTAGACGGTGCCCGATCTTTTAGCCGTTTAGCCTCAACTTTTGCCAAATCGTCAGGAAAACCGAATTAACTGGCTGTAGAAAGCCTTAGAGATCAGGGGCAGCATTCACGTTCCTTCACGAGCCCGCTCATTTTTGAATTCGCTCGCTAGGATGGAACAGGTCATTGTTTATCGCGGATTTCACAGTGGTGACCACAAAACCTTAAGATATTATTAATGATCACCCTTACAATAGGGTGTGGTGTAGAGGAGATTGGGTATGTTTGTCAGATTGGCAGAGCAACATAGGCAGTTCGTTCAGGACCTGGTGATGAACCTTCAGGCCCTAGCAACTGTTCTGGAAAACAGAGGCTATTTAGCTTCCTGCTATACCTGCGGGGGCCAGATGAACAGCGCCTCCTTCATGGTTAGCCTAGGAGATGATCATCTGATCCGGTTCCTGGTATCAGACTACGGGATCACCTGGACTGAGATGCGCGATGACCGGGAGCTGATGAAGCTGGAAGGAGCTGAAGCCATTAACCAGCTGCAGGAACTGGCTAATCTAGTGAAGTACCAGATCAAGCCCTCCAACTCTCAGCAGTCCCTCCTGCACCCGGTTTAGCAGGGGTTGTCGGTTTGATTGAGGCAGTTCAAGCCCTTAGGGCAACGCATGATGAGCCTAATTCAGCATCTTCACTAGGCTGCTAAGCTTGCTCGTTAAATTTTAGTGCGCCAAATTAGCAGGTCTACGCTTCACGCCTTAAGCTAGCTCTGGCCCATCTTCTTCAGTATTTTTTGGCCTTGAGTAGTGTTGTTGTCTGGGTAGGCTCGCTGTAGCCAGCTAACACCGAGGCTTTAAAGCGGAAAGTTGTTTAGAGCAGGCTGGCTTTAGATCAAGCTAGTTTCGGGCCAAGACGGATTAGAGCAAGACGGGTCTTGTTACTTTTGCCAGATTAATAGGGTATCCTAGATTACACTTCTGGCATTACACTAAGTTTGCTAATTTCTGGTTTTGAATCTGGTGCGCGCTAGCTTCACGCTGCCGTTCAAAACTTAAGCTTTGGAGCTTGTGGTGCTATCAAGCAGGGCAACAGGTCACCTGGAAGTAGAGGGCCTGAAGGCAGACTGTAAGGGTGATAGGCTCAATGACAACGGCTTTTTCTGGGTGGCACCACCAGTACGTTGAAACAAATCACGTTCGGCTGCACTATGTGACCCAAGGGGAAGGGGAACTAGTGATTTTGCTGCACAGTGTGCTGGAGTTTTGGTACTCCTGGCGGTTTCAGATTCCGGCACTAGCACGGCAGTTTCGGGTTGTCGTCCCCGACCTGCGAGGCTGCAACGACTCGGACAAGCCTGCTACCGGGTACGACCTCGATACGCTCAGTCAAGACGTCCTGGGACTGATGGGATCGCTGGGTTATTCTCGCGCCCATATTATCGGCCATGCTTGGGGAGGCACATTGGCCTGGCACCTGGCCCAAACGATGCCGGAGTCAGTCAATCGGTTGGCTATCCTCAATGGAGCCCATCCGCAGCAGTTTCGCAGGCTGTTGGTCAGTAACTTAGATCAGCTGCGGCGCAGCTGGCGGCTGCTGGCGCTGCAGCTGCCGGCGCTACCAGAGTGGATGATTGAGCAGAATTTGCCAGGATTTGTGCGGTCCTTCTTTCAAAATCAGGCAGTTCGCAAAGGTGCTTTTTCGGCTCAAAATGCTGAGCTCTACCAGGCTGCGCTAGGCAAGCCAGGTGCGATCGCAGCGGCGTTGAGCTACTACCGCCAGCTGCTTTCTCTGCCAACCTGGATGCAGGGCTGGAGCGCTCCCATAGAGCCAATTGATGTGCCGACCCTCGTGCTCTGGGGAGAAGAAGATACCTTTTTTAGCCAGGCCCTGCTAGACAACTTGACGGCTCTGGTTAAAGCGCCTCTGCAGCTGAGACAGATCCCCCAATGTGGTCACTGGATCCAGCAGGAGGCTCCTCAAGTCGTCAACCGAGAACTCCTCAAGTTTCTGTGTGAGGCCTAGTCGACCTGGGTATACTCTGCCTAGGGTGTGATCTAATGGCGAACCTCAGGCATAAAGCTGCTTCAATTTCAGCTAAGCCTTTCCTTTAGACTTTACCGAAGCTTGTATGAAGAGCCAGCCTTACTACCCGATGGAGTCGCCTGGGTCTGAAATAATGGTTGAAAGTGTGCAGTGGCTATAATGCTGGATCCCCACAGTCTTTACGAGTATTCTTTGTCCTTAAAAGACTCCTTTGAAGATAGAGAACTGCAGAAGCGGCTAGAGCTTTTTCAGGTGTTTTCTAAGCTATACGAACGACACCGGGATCTCCTAAACGAGATTTTGGCACTGGAGCAAACAGGAGCGAGGATTCCGGGGCAGCTGGGGATCTTCAACTACATCCAGGGCGTGGTCATCGACCGTCAGGCTTTTCTGATGACTAATCTGCTGCAGGGACAGTCACAAATCCTGGTGCAGCCGCAGCACATTTGGTTAATTGGGCGTGACGCCAGCCAAGTTTCCCTACCGGTGCGAGACAAGCGCCTATCTCGCCGCCATGCCGCTATCCAGTATCGAGACGATGGGTTTTACGTCACCGATCTAGATAGCACCAACGGCACCTTCGTTAATGGCGAACGGATTCGCCATCCCCTGTTTCTCCAGGATGGGGATCGGGTGCGCTTGGGCAGCATGACGTTTACATTCTTTGCCTGTAATACGGGTCAGGAGTTACCCCCTGTCGCTCCGGAGGTGCTGTCTCACCTCAAGCAAACTCAACTTCCTAAAACCCTGCCCGACCAAGACAGCATCATTGAACCGTTTTCCTGTGCGGAGGAGGCGGAAATTCCTCCCTTTGTCTTCGAGGAAACCCTCCGGTTCATTCGGCACCGCTCTGGCCATAATTAGAATAGATGGGTATTGAGTAGGTAGGCATTAAATTATCAGACTCAGTTCTTAAGCTAGGTGCTTAAGCACGGAGTTTGCGCCCTTACCCTAGTCGAGCCTTTATACCCGGTCTGCTGCTAGGGCTGTTCTCGTAGGGTGCCATGCTTTTGCCCCAAAAAAGTTTGCTGCTACAAGTGGCCCGCCTATTTCCGGACGGGCTTTTTTTCCTGCCTACTCAGGAGCGAGTGGTAGCGCTGACAATCGATGATGTTCCTACCCCTAGGGATGCTGATGACCGCTCTACTCGAAGAATTTTAGATGCGATCGCAGCCCATAACCAGAGCGCCTTCCGCCCAGCCCGTGCCACCTTTTTCATCATTTCCAGCCATCTAAATTTGGGTAGCACAGTGTTCCAAGATGCACTAGCCCAGGGTCACGAGCTGGCTAACCACGGGACAGCCGACACCACAGCGGCGCTGCTCTATCCCAATGCCTTTGCTGCCCATTTTCGAGAGGCCCACGACCACATTACCGATCGGTTTCAGCAGCCTTTACGGTGGTACCGGCCCGGTCGCGGCCTTTATAACCAGGCTATGCTCGACCACCTGCGGCTTACCCCAGGGTATGAGACACGCTTTGCCCTGGCCTCTATGATTCCCTTTGATACATTTCGGCCTACGAACGACCCAACCTTTACTTTTTGGTATCTGTCTCAGTTTGTCTTTCCGGGGGCCATCTTGCTGCTGCATGGCGGGTCAGCCGATCAGTCCCGGCAGACGGCCCAGGTACTGTCGGTGCTGCTGCGGCTGCTGGATGAGCAGGGGTATGAAGTCGTATCGTTGTCGGAGCTGTACGATCGCTGCGCTCTTTCGATTCTGGAGCGGAGAATTAAAAACGAGAAGGCCAACGAGGAGTAGGGCTGAAGGCAAAAAGCAGACCCTATGAGCGAGTCAGGCTCATTAGCCGCCGCAGACCAATCCAGCCAATAACAGAGTAGCCAATGGCTAAAATCAGGCTGCTGAGCGAGATGCGCAGACCAGACTTCCAGGCTTCGGTTCTAACTCGTTGCTCGGCCTGTTGACGGCGGGTGCCGATCTCGGTCTGGAGTCGCTGTTGGGCCTCATCTGCCCGCTGCTGCAGGAATTGATTCAGCGCCTCTGGGTTGTTTCTAAACTGTTCAATATCTTGAGGCAACTGCCCAGACTGAATGGCCTGCTGCAGCAGAGCCTCATTTTCTAGCAGGGCCGAAAGCTGGGTTTGCTGCTGGGTAAGTTCGGTGGAGAGCTGCTGCTCTAGCTGAGTTGTGGCCTGATTGGCCTCATTACCGACCTGAGTCAACGCCTGTTGGCTAGTAATTCGCACATTATTGATGTGCAGAACCGACAGAATCAGGTAGAGCAGGCCCAAGAGAGTGCCCAGGAGACAGGCCCAAAACCGTAGGTCAGTGACCAGGTTGCGACCTCGTACGGCCCGGCCCACACTGTTATCAATCCAAAAGCCCGTTAGCAGCAGGGCAATGCCCACTAGGGGCACAATCCCTCGATCAACAATCTGAGTAGTCGTGGCCAGCTGCCACTGAGGATTGGTCAGATTGGGAGGAATAAGCAAAATCAGATAGTCCAGCAGGGCTGAGACGATGGTGACAATGCCCACCAGCTTGAGGGCAATGGCAGCCAGGGGGGACATAAAAGAGCTACCGACAGCTGATTCCGACGTCATACCGTTAGGCGTAAGTTACAGTTACTCATTCTGCCCTGTGTTAGGCCAAATCATCACGGTTCTGGAAATAAAGTTGCCCTTTGCTAGCTTCTGCGCTGCGGCAGGAGCGACTCTTCCCCAGCAGGATCGCTACAATCACCTCAGATAGCAAGGCCAAAAATCCTATGAACATTCTGATGGTGCTGACCTCCCACGCCGAACTGGGCACTACAGGTCACAAGACCGGATTCTGGCTGGAAGAATTTGCCGCCCCCTACTATACCTTTGTTGATGCGGGGGCAACGGTTACTCTCGCCTCTCCCGCTGGCGGGCAGCCGCCTGTAGACCCCAGGAGTGCGGAACCTGAGTCTCAAACAGAGGCGACCCAGCGCTTTGGGCAAGACTCTGAGGCCCAGGCCCGACTAGCCCAAACGCTGCCCCTATCCACTATTGATCCGCAGGAATACGACGCTATTTTCTTTCCAGGCGGGCATGGGCCGATGTGGGATCTGGCTACGGATGAGGACAATGCGCGTCTGGTAGAAACGTTTTACCGTCAGGGCAAGGTGATTGGAGCTGTCTGTCACGGGCCGGCTGCTTTGGTGCTGGCCCAGGATAGTCAGGGGCAGTCAATTCTCAAGGGCAAACAGGTCACAGGCTTTACTAATGAGGAAGAGGTTGCTGTGGCGCTCGACCAGGTCGTGCCCTTTGCGCTGGAGACTCGGTTGGCCGAACTGGGGGGTCAGTTTCACGGCGGTGCTAAGTTTGAGCCCAATGTGAAGGTGGATGGTCGGCTGGTCACGGGTCAAAACCCACCGTCGTCAGAGCCCACTGCCAAAGCCGTCATCCAAGTTTTGAAGCAGGTCTGATCATGCCTGAGAATTAACGCTGTGAAGTAGAGGCGCGGCTCATCGCGTCTCTACAGCCTGGCGGACCTATACAAAAAAATCGTGTGCTGGAAGCCCAACACACGACTTGGAAGCTAGATACGAGCTGGCGAGGGAGACTAGAGAATCTGGGAGAGAAAGCGCTGAGTGCGCTCCTCTTGAGGATTGCTAAAGAATTCGTTGGGGGTATTTTCCTCTACTAGGTAGCCACCGTCCATCAGCACTACCCGATCGGCTACCTCTCGCGCAAAGCCTACTTCGTGGGTGACGCAAACCATCGTCATACCGGAGTCGGCCAGCGATCGCATCACGTCGAGCACCTCCCGCACCATTTCGGGATCGAGGGCGGAAGTGGGTTCGTCAAAGAGCATGACCTTGGGCTGCATGGCTAGGGAGCGTGCGATCGCAACCCGCTGCTGCTGCCCGCCCGAGAGCTGCCCTGGATACTTGTGGGCCTGCTCCGCAATGCCGACCCGCTCCAGCAGCTGCATAGCGGCATCCTGCGATTTTTTCTTGGGCCAACGGCGCACCCAAATAGGGGCCAAGGTAATGTTTTGCAGCACCGTCAGGTGGGGAAACAGGTTGAACTGTTGAAACACCATGCCCACTTCCCGCCGAATGGTCTCAATATTTTTGAGGTCGTGGGAAATTTTGATGCCGTCTACCTCAATACTGCCTTTCTGATAGTCTTCTAGCGCATTAAAGGTGCGGATAAAGGTAGACTTACCAGAACCCGATGGGCCCATCACAACGACTACTTCACCGCGATAAACCGTCAGGCTAACCCCTTTGAGGACGTGAAAGCCGTTGTCGTACCACTTCTCCACATCAGTGGCCACGATTACTGGCTCAGAGCTTTTAACTGTTGTGGAGGTGGGTTCTGTTTGAAACTGTGTCATTGCCTCTATTTTCTCCCTCTCAGCCGCGCCCCTGGCCAAACCGGGTGCGCTGACGAACAACTACAGACGTTTGCAAATCCATCAATTTATAGATATTTTGACCTAACATACGCTGTTCCTGAAATGCTGGTCTGTCAACTGTTACACGGAGAGACAATTTAATGCCCCGTGTGCAGCTTTTCCTCGATTTTGCGGCTGCCAATCGACATCGAGTAGCAGAGCACCCAGTACAGTAGCCCGATAAACAGATACGTTTCTCGCGTCAGGCCAATGAATGGAGGCGTTGAGATGATGGCGCGGCTGATGCCCAGCAGCTCAAGCAGACCCACAATCGACACCAGCGTAGTGTCTTGAAACAGGCTGATAAACTGTCCCACGATTGCCGGGATCGCAATCTTGAGCGCCTGGGGTAGCACAATAAAGCCCATCGTCAGCGGGGTGTTGAGCCCCAGCGAGCGAGCGGCTTCTACCTGCCCTCTGGGAATGGCCTGCAGGCCGCCGCGCACGTTTTCGGCCAGGTAGGCAGCGGTAAACAGCGTCAGGGCAGCGATAGCACGCACCACCCGGTCAGGGCGAGCTCCTTCCGGCAAAAACAGAGGAATCATCACCTGTCCCATAAACAGGATGGCGAGCAGCGGCACCCCCCGAACCAGCTCAATATAAATAGTAGAGAGCCAACGCACGACGGGCAGGCTGCTCTGCCGTCCCAGGGCCAAAATGACTCCCAGCGGAAACGACAGAACCGTGCTCACAACCGACAGGAGTAGCGTCAGCAGCAGGCCCGTCCAGGCATTTGTAGAGACCGGAGGCAAGCCCAGACCGCCCGAAATCAGCCAGAGCACTACAAAAAACGACGCTATCCAGCCCAGCGAGAGCCACTGGCCTAAATTGGGCAGCTGCCGCGCCAGACTCCGGCCCAGCCACGCGGTAACGGCGCAGATTAGAATCAGGCTCACCGTCAGGAAGCGGTAGAGCGGCGGCGTGGGCATCAGCACCCCAATTACTGCCAAAACGCCCAGGATAATTAAGGCTCCCCGCGTAAACAAAAAGGATACGTTGCGGGCCAAAACTCCCCAGCTAAGGCCTGCTAGAGCGCTAATCAGGCCCAGGGCAATCCAGAGCCGCCAGTATTGATCGCTGGGGTAGCGCCCAACAAAATAGAGCGGCAGGTTGGCAGGAATGACTTCCCACCGAGCGTCAGTCAAAGCCCAAGTAACCAGATTAATCAGCGCCCAAGCTAGGATACCCCCCAGCACCAGAGTCAAGATGCTGTTGAACCAGCTGTTAAACAGGTTTTTTTGCAGCCAGGCGATGGGAGTTGGTTGAGGCCCCCTCAGAGGGGCAGTTGTCGGTGAAGTGGCAGTCATGGATCAGCGGGGCGAGCACAACAAAGTTGACAGACAAAAGCACAGGCGTTAGCGCTCTTTGAACTGAACGCTGCGGTTCAAGGTGTTCATAATGAGCGAGATAACCAGGTTGGCCAGCAGGTAGATGCTCCCCATCAGCATGAAGACTTCCAGGGGCCGACCCGTTTGGTTTAGGCTTGTTTGAGAAACTGAGAAAATATCGGGGTAGCCGATGGCGAGGCCTAGGCTCGAGTTCTTGGCCAAGTTCATATACTGACTGTTGAGCGGTGGAATGATCACGCGCAGCGCCTGAGGAAGAACCACGAGCTGCATCGACTGGCCCGACTTGAGCCCCAATGAGCGAGCCGCTTCCCACTGCCCCTTAGAAACTGACTGAATGCCGCTTCGAACAATCTCGGCAATAAATGCGCCCGTATAGACAACCAGGCCCACCAGAATAGCGAGATACTCCAGCGATAGCCTTAACCCGCCGGTAATCTGGTTAGCGGCCTCTCCTGCCTGAGGCCCCTGCCAGTTCATGGCAACGACCAACACCAGCAGCGCTGCTACTCCAATACCAATCAAAATTCTCTGCTGCGGTCTGCCGGAAGCCGCCCGCTCAACCATTGCGCGGGTGCGCTGCTGGACAACTAGCCAGGCTGCGATCGCAAGCCCCACCAAAGTTGCCAGCCACACCCAAAACAGCGGTCCCTGAGCAGGCCAGGGCAAGTAGATACCGTTTTTACTGGCGAAAATAGGGCCGGGCAGCACCAGCCGATTTCTGGCATCTGGCAGGCTCAAGAAGACCGGAAAATACCAAAAGATCAGCTGCAGCAGCAGCGGCGTATTGCGAACAATTTCAACGTACACAACGCTCAACTTTCGCAGTAGCCAGTTATCGGAGAAGCTGGCGACGCCGGCCAGCACTCCTAGTAGCGTTGTCAGCACAAACCCCACCAGAATGACGCGCAGCGTATTCAAGATACCGACCAAAAACGCGCGTATATAAGTGTTGCTGGGAGAGTAGGGAATAAGACTTTCGCCAATGCTAAAGCTGGCAGAATTTCTCAAAAAATTAAACGAAAACTGCAGCCCTTGCCGCCTCATGTTCTCGTTTAGATTACCGATGAAAAGGGCTAGCAGGCCAAAGACTAGGGCTGCAACCACAATCTGAAAGACAATCTTCCAGAATCGATCGTCACGCCAAAGGGGCACACGAATTTCAGACGGGCTGGTCATGCCGACTCAGAGATTAACGTCAGACCCAAAACTGGCGCTTTAGGAGCAAGTTCTAGGCAGTTGATTCAATCAAGAAAGGTCTGCTGATTTTAACTTTAAGTTCAGCAGACCCTGACTTAAGCGATAGAGAGCTTAACGGAACGGCGGAGAGTACATCAGGCCGCCCTCAGTCCAAAGCTGGTTGAGACCGCGAGGAATGTCGTCGCCAATGTTGCGATCGTAGATTTCTCCGTAGTTGCCCACAGCTTCAATGGCGTTCACCATGAAGTCTGGCTGCAGGCCCAGCTGGGTGCCCAGATCGCCCTCAACCCCCAGCAGCAGCTTGATGTCTGCGTTGTCGGTAGAGCCGGCAATCTGCTGCACGTTGGCCTGCGTGATGCCAAACTCCTCAGCCTGAATCAGGCCATAGACAACCCACTTGACCGTGTCGTACCAGGCCGAGTCGTTGTTCATCGTCACCGGGCCTAGCGGCTCTTTAGACATCGACACGTCTAAGATGATGTGCTCATCAGGGTTGGAGAAGTTGCTCCGACGGGCATTGAGCTGAGACTTATCTGAGGTAAAGCCATCACAGCGGCCTTCCAGGTAAGCCTGAGCCGTCTCGTTACCGTCTTGAAACTTGACATCCGTATAGGTGACGCCCAACTCAGTCATCCGGGAGGTCAGGTTGAGCTCAGTGGTTGTACCGGTCTCCACACAGATAGACTGACCTTCCATGTCCTCCAGCGTTTGGACGCCGCTGTCGGCCCGCACCATCATGCCCTGAGCATCGAAGAAGGTGGTTGGGGCAAACTCCATAGCGTTGCCGCCTGCAGCATCGCGGCTCAGAGTCCAGGTGGTGTTGCGAGAGAGCATGTCAACTTCACCCCCCCGCAGCGCCGTAAAGCGCTCGGTCGAGTCTAGGTTGCGATACTCAACCGCTTCTGGGTCACCCAGCACAGCGGCGGCTACTGCCCGACAGACATCTACATCCAGGCCGGTGTAGCTACCGTCTGAACCGATGGAGCTAAATCCAGGAATGGTTCCTTCAACCCCACAAATTAATTGGCCGCGCTGTTGAACGGCATTTAGACGGCTGCCGCCAGTAGCAGTGGCTGTTGTGCCACCTTCTCCGCCGGTCGTCGTAGCAGTGCCCGTAGTCGTACCACCGCCACCACAGGCAGCCAAGGTCAGCGACAATGCTGCCGCTAAAAGACCCCACTTGCGCATAACATCACACCTCAATTCACTTTCCAATCAGATTGCAGTCGCTTAGAAGTAAGCATTGCAATGTTGAGATTGTTAAACATTCCAATGCTTTGCGATTTAATTTTGCATCCAATTTAACAGTTTGACGGCCTACGGCCGAATTGCGTGAATCTACCGTATTAAGTTTTACGACTTGAGCCATTGATAGACTCAGGTCTACCCTCTCACGCCAACGAACCCCCATGGAGGCGCAGTTTCTGTGCTCTATTAAAATTTCTGTCGGATAGGCAGGGTAGAGGTTAGCCACCGCAAATTTATGCAGCCCAGTCACTCGTTATTTTTGAGCTATATTGATCATTCAACTGAAGGCCGAAGGGTCTCCCTAGCAACTGGCGTGAGGCCATTGAGCGTTGCTTAGGAGTAGCTTTAAGACAGCGTTTGAAGCAAATCGCTGGCGTAAATTTAAGAAGTAATTAATTAAGAAGTAAATTTTGGTGGACTGTTGGCTATCCGGCCCATAATTTCCCTTTCATCCGGCTGAATTTGCTAGTGTCTTAAGGAATGTCTGGTAAAGCCGTCTCCCATGCGTACTGCCCCTCCCCATAAGAAGCGCCCACAGCGTCCCCCTCACGATGGGGACGGTCCGGATTTAGAGGACTACGAACCTCGCCGCCGCAGGTACCGGCCGTTCAGCTTTGTTCGCAGCCTGTCGAATGCGGTGGTGGGCGGTGCGGTCGTTCTGGGGCTGTTAGCCGGAGTAGGGGTTTGGCGATCGGGCGATCGCTTTTTTGAGGGGCTGCGGCTGATGGTGGGTCCCACTGAGCCACCTGCCCCTAGGGTTGACGTGCGCTCAGTCGTAGTGCAGCAGATTCGGGGCGCAAGCGAACTCACGACGGCTATCTTTGCGATGGAGGCTGTGGTGCCCACGACGAGCGATCGCACCTTAGCTGGCTACGTCATCGGCTCGACCAAACTGCTCTACGTGGCCTATGGCGAAGTCCGGGCCGGGGTTGACCTGAGCGAAATCACGGCTGAAAACGTCGTGGTAGACGAAGCCACCTCCAGTATTCGCGTGACCCTGCCGCCTGCTCGAATTCTCGACAGCAAGCTGGATCTGAGCCGCTCCAACGTCTTTGACTACGACCGGGGGTTTTTGGGCTTAGGGCCTGACAATGCGCCCCAGCTGCAGGAACTGGCCCAGCAAGAGGCTCTAGGTAAGATTGTCACAGCCGCCTGCACCGAAGACATTCTGCAGGAGGCCACCACTCGGGCTGAGTTAACCGTGCGCCAGCTGCTCTCAACAGCGGGATTTACTGCTGTTGAGGTAGTGAGCCCCGCCGCCGCCGACCCCCTGTGTGCTAATTCGGCGATTGGCGATACAGTGAACTAGCCGTGCCTGAGGACTCTCTATGCTAGAGCTGTATCAGTTTGAAGCCTCCCACTACTGCGAAAAAGTTCGTCTGATTCTGGACTACAAACAGCTGCCCTACCGCAAGATTGAAGTCACTCCTGGCGTTGGGCAAATCGATCTGTTTCGCCTGTCGGGCCAGCGGCTAGTGCCCGCACTGAAAGATGGCGACCTGGTAGTGGCCGACTCGACTGCGATCGCAACCTACCTGGAAAAGAAATATCCCGAGCGCCCTATTTTGCCGGTTGATCCTCAGAGCCGGGGCCTGTGCCTGCTGATGGAGGAGTGGGCCGACGAGTCCATTGGTCTCAATGCTCGCAAGGCCATGATCGGGGCCTTTAACCAGCATCCCAACTTCCGCACTGCGCTGCTGCCCAATTCGGCCCCCGACCTGCTCCGCAACCTGGTGAGCTCCGTGCCGGGGGATGTGCTCAACCTACTGAGCACCGGCATTGGCTTTGGGCCTGATGCCGTCAAGTCGGCCACCGATGCCCTCAAGCAAAACTTAGAAGCCCTCTGCCTGATTCTGCAGACCCGGCCCTACCTGGTGTCAGACTATCCAACCTTGGCTGACTTTGCGGTGGCGGGCCTGACCATGTACATCAAGTTTCCGCCCAGCCGCTACGTCGATCTGCCTGAGGGTATCTGTGACAAAGGCGTTCCAGGCCTAGCCGACGACCCCGCCTTTCAGCCTTTCTTTGAATGGCGCGATCGGCTTTATGCTGACTACCGCAAAATTCGAGAGGCAACTCCCAGCAGCCCTTCCCAGGGCAGCGGCCCTACCCCAATCAGCATCGATTGAGCTGAGGCACTTCGCTCAATCGCCCTCGCCGTTGTGCCGGGAACCATTGGGGTATTGAATGGGATCAGCTTCTTCGCCTGCCTGCAATGTCCGACCTTACTAGCACCCTCACCGCTCTGGGCACAGATGTCACGCCCTGGGATGCCGTTGCCCCTGAACAGAAGGCTTCTATTCAGGCTGCTCTAGGCCCACAGCCGCCGCCCCAGGCGCTCGTCTGCCCTACCACCCAGACCCAACTGGCCGAAGTGATGGCCTGTGCTTACCAAAACCGCTGGCGGGTGCTGCCCTGCGGCAGCGGCAGCAAGCTGGATTGGGGAGGGCTGGCCGAGGGTCTCGATCTGGTGGTTAGCACTCGCCGTCTAAACCGCATCATTGACCATGCAGTGGGAGATTTGACTGTGACGGCAGAGGCGGGGCTTACCCTGGCCGACCTGCAGCAGGCTCTGACGGCTGCCAACCAGATGCTCCCCCTCGATCCGGCCTACCCCCAGCAGGCCACCCTGGGGGGTTTAATTGCCACAGGGGATGCCGGATCGCTGCGGCAGCGCTACGGCGGCATTCGGGACATGCTGATTGGGCTTTCCCTAGTTCGCTATGACGGCCAAATTGCCAAGGCGGGCGGGCGCGTGGTCAAAAACGTGGCCGGATACGACCTGATGAAGCTGATGACCGGCTCCTACGGCACCCTTGGCCTGCTCTCCCAGGTCACCTTTCGCACATATCCCCTGCAAGAAGCGTCTCAAACCGTCGTTTTTTCGGGTTCAGCGACGGCAATTGGGCAGCTCAGCCAAACCCTACGGCTCTCAGCCCTCACCCCGGTCGCCCTGGATGTGCTCTCTCCGGCCCTGATGGCAGCGCTGGGTCAGCAGGCGTTTGGCCTAGCGGCTCGGTTCCAATCGATTAGTGCGGGGGTGGAGGAGCAGGTGCAGCGGCTGCTGGCCCTGGGGCAGGCCCAAAATCTCTCGGGGCAAGTGCTGACCGGCGAGGCCGATGCTCAGTTCTGGCAGCAGAGCGGAGCCCAGGTGTTTGCGCAGGACCAGTCCCCGGTGGTGATTGCCAAAGTCGGCATTCTCCCCGAGGCGGCTATTAGCCTGCTAGAGCAGCTCCAAAATGAAACTACCGGCATGGGCCGCATCCATGCCAGCAGCGGGGTTGGCCAGATTCGCCTAGAGGGGGCTGCGGCTGGTCCACAGCAGGTGCTAAAACTGCGATCGCACTGTGAGACCGCCGCTGGCTATCTGACCGTGCTATCAGCGCCCCTGGCCCTCAAGCAGACCGTAGAGGTGTGGGGCTATTCGGGCAACGCGCTAGACCTGATGCGCCGCCTAAAGCAGCAGTTTGATCCAGAACGGCTCCTGAGCCCAGGGCGCTTTGTCGGCGGGATTTAGAGCCCCGAGGGATAGCCCCTATTAGGCCAGAAAGGGGCGGGGGTCACCAGCTTCCCCCAGCACCGCCGCCGCCCGAACTGCCGCCGCCGAAGCTGCCACCACCGCCCGAACTGCCGCCACCACCAGATGAACCACCGCTGACGACCACAGGTGGCGGCAGCCGAGGAATAACGTGCTCCTGGGAGGCTTGGTAATCACAGGCCTGACAGACGGAGTCTGTACGCTCCAGCCCGGTTCGATGCGTCGTTGCCCGTCGGATTGTTTGCCTTTGGCTCGACAGGGTCTTTTCCTGGCACTGGGGGCATTGGCTGTATTGGCTGAGCTGCTCGTAGCCCAGAATGTGCAGGTCAGCCGTACGATCCGAGCCAGAGGAGTGGGGCTGCGGCCCGTCAGGGTGGCACACCGGACAGATCCAGCCCTCAAACCGCACGCTACCTAAAGACTGGGCCACCTGCTCAGGATGAGTCAGCCGCTGCTGCAGTAGGTCGGCACCCACCAGCTGCATGGGGTTGAGGGAGACGGCGCAGTGCCAGGGGCGATGGTCGCCCGTCCGCTGGCCGCCTTGGGCCACCGCCGCCAAGAAGGGGCTAAGGATAACTGCCCCCACCAGGCTGATAACAGCAGCCAGAATTAGAGAGCCCAGGCTCAGCACTGAAGCCTTGGTAAAAACGGGCAGGGCTAGCGCTGCGATCGCAAACACCGCCATAAAAGCCGTCGCCCCAGCCACTCCCAGCACGCTGCCATCAAACTGCATGCCGCTGAAGCGGGTATAGCCCTCGGGAGCAATAAACTCGGTGCGGTTGGCGCGGGCCTTGAGCCACCCCAGGCCAAGCAGCGCACTGCCACTGCCAACCAGAGCAACCAGACTGTTCACGCCCCAGGGTATCGCTGACTTAGAGGCGGTAGAGCCTGGTTCAAAGGTCGCAGCTGCTAGAGTATCAACAATTTCCTCGGTACCCGCCAAAATGCCCTGCTCATAATTCTCCTCGCGGAAGTAGGGCAAAATCGCCTGGTCACGAATGCGACCTACCTTGGCATCGGGTAAATAAGCCTCTGCCCCATAGCCCGTCTCGATCTCAAAGCGGCGGTCCCCCAGGGAAACCAAAAACAGGACACCATTGTCCTGTCCGGCAGCCCCAATGCCCCACTGATTGAAGAGCTCAGTGGCAAACGCTTTGGGCGTAGTATCCGCAGGCACGGACTCCAGCGTGACCACCGCCATTTCACTCCCATTGGTTGCCTGCAGGTTAGAAATCATCTGATTGATCTCAGCTTCCGCCTGAGGACTGAGCAAATTGGCCAGATCCGTTACCCACCCACCGTTAACCTGCCGAGGATTAGGCACCTGATCCACCGAAACAGCCCACGCCGCCTGCATCAGAAAAACAGCACAGAGGCCCAGGCAAAAGGCTTTTAGTAATTGCTTAACCATAAACTACAAAATTCTGCATTCTCAGCCTTGACAGCCCTCAAAGCAGCCCCGATAAAAGTATGATTGGGCACTTACCCTCAGCCATTATTATTCCCATCCGCGTCTACTATGGCAGACCTTCGTATTCCCGAAGACAAGGCTTCAGAAGTCTTTGAACTCGCAGCTCGACTCTATGCCCGGCAAACCCAGAGCTACACCGTGGAGGAGCTCATGCGGGCGGGCTCCGAAGCCAGTATTCCTCCAGAATTTATTCAGAAAGCTCTAAATCAGCTTCAGGCTCGTGAGGAGGAAGCCAGAGAACTCAAAGCGAGGGCCAGGCAGCACCAGAGATTTTTGACCTTGGGGGGTTTAGCTGTGGCAGCTGCCCTGCTTAGCTGGGGTGCCTTGACCTACAACAGCCTTTCTACTGCAGCACAAACTGTTGACTTGGCCTGGGCCCAGGTGGAAAACCAGTTTCAGCGCCGAGCCGACCTAATTCCCAATCTGGTCAACGTCACCCGCAGCGCTGCGCAGCAGGAGCAGGCGCTCGTAACCCAGCTAACGCAAGCCCGCCAGGAGTATGAAAACGCCATCGGCCAGACCGAAAAAGTTGCTGCCGCTGAACAGGTCAACCAGGCGCTTACCCAGTTTCAGACCACGGTACTTTCCTCTCCTCAGTTCCAGTCTAGCCAGCTCTATATCGGGCTACAGGATGAATTGGCGGGTACCGAAAACCGCATTGCCACCGAGCGAATGCGCTACAACCAGAGCGTCTCCCAATACAACCGCCAGGTTCAATCCTTTCCCACGTCTCTGATTTCGGGGCCTTTAGGCTTTGAGCCTAAGCCTCTGTTTGAAGCTGCCAGTGGAGAGGTTCCAGCCGTCAACCCCTGAGAACATTGATCCTGATCAACTTCAGTTTCCAGTCCTCTTCGGTGAGATTTCCAAATCAACCTCAGAAAAGGCTACTTCAGTGCCGCTGACCAATGGCGCAGGTAGAATAAAACCGCACGGTAAAGGTCGAACCTCTACCCACTTCACTTTCTACCTCAATATGACCGCTGTGCAGGTCCAGACACTTTCGCACCAGCGTTAGCCCTAGCCCGGTGCCGGGAATGTTGCCAACATTGTTGGCCCGGTGGAAGGGCTCGAACAGATGGTTTTGGGTTTCTAAGGGAATGCCAATGCCCTCATCTCTAACCTGAAAAACAACCTCTTGCTCAGTGCAAATCAGGTTTAGGTAGATGTTTCCTCCCTGAGGGGAATATTTGACGGCATTAGACAGCAGGTTTGTCAGAATATGCCATAGAAGTTTTCGATCAAGGCAAAAGTCATCACAGTGGCCTCGCTGAGTCAATACAATGCGATGGTTCGACTGAACGTTGAACTGAATTTCTTCGACTAAATCTCTGCAAAACGCCTCCAAGTTAAGGGAGGTCGGATTAAATTCGAGATCACTTTTTTCAGTTTGAACAATCGTCAGGGTGTCGTTCATCAGCTGGTTGATGGCCCTAACCGAATTTTGAATCAGGCTGAGGTACTCCTGCTTGCGGTCATCGGACAGGCGGTGGCCATGAAGTTCTAGCAGTTGAGCTGACGACAAAATTGAGGTCAAAGGGTTGCGGAACTCGTGGATGATCATTGACCAGAAGCGGGACTTTAATTCACTGAGCTCTTTTTCTTTCTCTAGAGCTACTCGGATCGCAGCCTCTGCCAAGCGACGGCGAAAAGCAATTTCGATAGTGACGTGCAGGTCTTTCTCATCAAAAGGTTTGACGATGTAGCCAAAGGGTTCGGTGCCTTTGGCGCGCTGCAGCGTGTCTTCATCGGCAAAGGCCGTGAGATAAATAACAGGGATATCAAAATCAGCCCGAATCTGCTCAGCGGTTGCAATGCCGTCTAGAGCCCCTCGAAGCTGAATATCCATCAGCACCAAGTCGGGCTGCAGTTCTGCCACTTTGATCAAAGCTGCTTCACCTGACGCTACAGAGGCAGAGACTTGATAGCCAAGGTTTTTGAGGCGCTTTTCAATGTCTCTAGCGACAACGCGCTCGTCTTCTACGACTAGAATTTTTTCTCCAGCCATATTAGGTGTCCCTTGCCAAGTCCCCTATCTCATCAAAGGTGACTACAAACTGGGTCCCCTCATTATCAGCTAGCTCAATGCTGCCTTCTAGTTGCTCGGTAAAAATACAAACCAACTCTAAACCTAAAGACTCTGTGTTTTTGAAGTCTAACCCTGGAGGAAACCCAATGCCATTATCCCTAACTATAAGGGCAAAATTCCCCTCATCTGTTTGCGTCATCGTCACCCAGACGCGGTTGTCTTGGCGATGGGGGTCGGGAAAGGCATGTTTTAGCGCGTTAGAAACGAGCTCGTTGATGATTAAACCACAGGGAATGGCGGTATCTATGTTCAACCAGATAGACTCTGCTTGAATCTCAAGTTTGATTCTTTGGGAGCTGGCGACGTAGGAAGATAACAGATTATGGGTCAGATCCTGCACGTACTCGGCCATGCTAATCCGCAGCAGATCGCGCGACTGGTAAAGCTTTTCGTGGATCAGGGCCATTGAGCGAATGCGGTTTTGGCTGTCGTTAAACAGGGCCATGACCTTTTGATCGCGCACAAAGTCAGACTGCAGCCTGAGCACGCTGGAAATAATTTGCAGGTTGTTTTTGACCCGATGATGAATTTCTTTGATCAGCGCTTCTTTTTCTCGCAGAGAGGATTTAAGCTGCTCCTCGGCTCGCCTGCGTTCGTTCAGTTCACTCTGGATCTGCTCATAGAGCTCAGACTGCTGAATAGCGATCGCAATATGCGTCGCCAGCTGCTTTAGTAAATCTACCTCAAACCCTCGCCAGTGCTTAGGGGCGGAGCAATGGTAGGCGCACAGCAGACCCCACAGGTGGTCGCCCTGCAAAATCGGCACGACCAGGCTAGCCCGGATATCGTAAATTACCAAGATGTCAATGTGGCATTGGGTCAGCCCGGCTGTGTAAATGTCTTCAACGATCTGGATGCGGCCCTCCTTATAGGCATGGGCGTAGTTTTTGCCAAAGCAGGTATCGCGCACTGTGCTGTTGAGAGCAGGCTGCCAGCCAGCGGCCACCGACTCTACGACCACTGTACCGCTCATGTCGGGGTTGAACTGGTAGATCAGCACTCGCTCGGTCTGCAGAAAGTGACGCACCTCATCTACTGCCGTTTGAAGAATGTCGTCAATCTGCAGCGATTCGCGAATGTGCATTGCCATTGCTGCGAGCAGCCGACTAGACTCTAGCTGCTCGCGCAGTTCTTCAATGCTGTCTAGACTTGCCACCTCTGAAAGCGTGTTTGAATTGGTAGGGGTAGGGCGGTTGACAAAGGTCTGGATTGACTCCTCAAGCTCAGTTTCAGCCGCCCGCATGAGCTCTAGATCAAGGGTTTTAAGGAAACTGGTAAATGTCACTTGACCGGCCAGTTCTCCGTCTGGGTGCACGACTAGAGCGCGCTGCGCCTGCTGCTGCTGCATCCGCCAGTAGGCAACTAGCGCCTTCTCCTCGGGTGCAAAGCTTGGTAGGAGAGGCCGCATCACGGCTTGGGCCTGAATGTAGCTGAGATCAAGACCCAGCATTTGCAGCTGCAGCAGATCTTGGGCCAGCAGCAGCCCAACAAATTGAGGGCTATGCTCCGATGCTTCCCAAAGAATGACGCTATCTTGCTGGGCTGCTACCATTTGCTGGGCCAAATCTGCGATCGCAGCGGTTGCTGGGGCCTGCAGTCCGGGAATTAGCATGGCGTTAGCCAGGGGCAAGGTCTTGAGCAGACTGTCGAACTGCAGGGCTGCCCGCAGGGTTTCAAGGGTGGCCATGCCTGAAAAGCACCCCTGTTCGTCCACCATGGGCAGGTGGTGCAGGTTCTGCTGACGCATTAGAGCTAGGGCCGCAAAGCTGTCCGGCAGGTCTGCCGGATTTACCCTCAAGGCAATTTCTCCCATGCAGTCGGCCAGCGTGGCCCTGGTTAGATCCCGGCCTGAGGCAATGGCTGAGAGGGCCTCTTGTTCGGTCAGCTGTCCGACCAGCTGCGACCCTTCGACCACCCACAGCACGCTGGCTCGAGCCTGATTCCTTAACGCTATTTCAAGCGGCAGATTCAGGCTAGGGGCGGTGCAGCTACTTTGCGCTTTGGCCATGATTGCGATCGCATCGGCCAGCGACAGCGATGGCTCAACTGTTAACGGGCGACGATCAATAGCGGGCTCTAACCTGGATAGGGTAGAAGGAAGTCCTGGCTGTGTCATATTCCTCAGACAGCACTATCCGTATTGTGCCCCCGATTGTCCCAGGCTGGTTGATTGAGCGTAAATCTTTGCTTGTGGGAGATGTGGAGGGGGGAGGAGCAGGGGGGCAGAGGGGTGAGGGTGATGTGGGGCGGATAAGGGGGGAGGGTTTGCTGTCTGCCTTTACTCCTTTCCTTTAAGGCAGGCAGTCCATGTACATTTCCACATCCCAGTCGGTTGAGGTGGCGAGAAACTTTTCCCATTCGTCGCGCTTGTAC
>JACVRP010000588.1 GCA_014534385.1 Cyanobacteria bacterium Co-bin13 | reverse complement strand
TCTTTAAAGGCGAGATTACAAGTGATGGCCTACCTGCGGATGAAATGCGGGCCTGCATCGCAGCCGGGAGCCACAACAACCTGGTTAGCGTTTTGGGCAAGCTGGTAAACGCGCCTGAGGATAAGGCGGGGCTGGTGTTTCCATTTATTCCTGCCACTTATCAGAACCTGGGAAATCCGCCCAGTTTAGACAGCTGCACCCGAGACACCTATGAGCCGGGCACGTCTTTTTCGCTGGCGGTGGTGCTGCGGATTGCTGGGGGAATTGCGGCGGCAGCGGCACACCTTCACGAGCGAGGCATTTTGCATGGCGATCTCTACCCTCACAATACGTTGATCAATAAAGCGGGAGATAGTTTGCTAGGGGATTTCGGTGCAGCTGCTTTTTACGACCGGAATGACTCGGTTCGGGGAGCGGCTCTGGAGCGGCTGGAGGTGAGAGCCTTTGGGTGCCTGCTTGAAGACTTGCTAGATCGCTGCGAGCTGGCTGATACATCTGCTCAAGCAACCGCTTTTGACGCTCTTCGGCAGCTACAGCAGCGCTGTATGACTTCTGAGCTGTCTCAGCGTCCTTTGTTTAGCGACCTCTGTCAGGCTTTGGCAGCACTGTAGGACGCCATGCTGTGATGGGCACGCTCTGCTCTGCCCATCCTACTAGACTGTGGTGCCTCAGCCTTTAGGCAGCGCCAGAAACGCTTTGCGATCGCAACTCCCCCCGCAATAGAAGGAGGGCTTGGGGTGCGATCGCACCATCTAGCTCAACCCCATCCACTCTCCCACCCATTCACGCCCCTTAACTCACCTGCCAAGCTGCCTCGAAAAAGTCCCGCTCGCACTGCATAGCGTAGCGGTAGGTAGATTGCGTCAGAGCGCTGTCTTGGGCGTAGGCTTCGACTAGCTGCTCTAGCTGCTGGGCCAGCGGCTCAAAGTCGCTGCTGCTGTAGGTCTTGATCCAGTCGCTGTAGGGGTGATCGGGAATGCCTGCCTGGGCTAGAGATTGGCCCAGGTAAGCATAGAGCCGCATGCAGGGCGACATGGCTACAGCAGTCAGACCTACATCCTGGCTCCAGGCCGTAGCGAGCAGAAAGTCGGTGTATTGACGGGTAGCCCCGGCAGGGCTGACTTGATGTAGGTCAACGCCCCAGGTCTGGGCATAGCCCTTGTGCAGGTTCAGCTCTTGCAGCACGCCCTGAGCTAGGCCATGAAAGATCTGGAACCCCTCCCAAGTCGGGGCTTTAGCTGCGGCCAGGCTGTAGGCACGGGCAAAGGCTTCGAGAAAGAAGGCGTCTTGACCGACATAGTGAGCAAACTTGTGCTCTGGCAGACTGCCGTCGCCAATTCCCTGGACAAAAGGATGATGCAGGCAGGCCAGGGCGAGGTCTTCGTTGGCTTGCCAGAGCTGGTGGGAGAGGGGCATGGGTGGGGAGGCAGGAGGGCGAGGGAGGTGGGGGCAGGGTGGATGAGCGGACGGGTAGATGGGGGGGTTAGGGGGTGTTGAGTAGGGATTTGGCTAGTTCTAGGGTGAAGTAGTAGGCCTGGCGGGTATTGCCTGATAGGGCTTTGAAGGGGCGGTGGGGGTCGCCGAGGTGGTTAAGTACTAGGCGGGCGGCAGACATGTCGTGGTGGCGGGTGTAGTCGTTGACGGTGACGACGGTGTTGAGGCCAGCGCGGGTGGCGGCAATGAGGCCCTGGTGGCTGTCTTCGATGACGAGACAGTGCTCAGGGGAGAGGGCCATTTTGTCGAGGGTGTAGAGGTAGATGTCGGGGGCTGGTTTCTTTTCGGGGACGATGTCGCCAGCGGCAATCACCTCAAACCAGTCGGGTGCCTCTGGGCCGAGGGTGGCTTGCAGGAGGGCCAGCACGTTGTCTAGGGTGCTGGTGCTTGCGATCGCAAGTCTCACCCCTTGCTTGCGTGCGTTTTGGATCAGCCGCTGCACGCCGGGCCGGAGGGGAATGCCCCCATCCTGCAAAATTGCTTTAAAGTGCTCGGTCTTGGCTTGATGCAGCGCTTTGCAAAACGTCGCCATGTCCGGTTCGGGCACAAAGGAGGACTTATAGTGCTCTATGTAGTGGCGGATGCGCTCTTTGCCGCCAGTAACGGTTAGAAGTCTGCCATAG
>JACVRP010000595.1 GCA_014534385.1 Cyanobacteria bacterium Co-bin13 | reverse complement strand
GCGATCACCCCCCCAGCGCCAACACCCCGGCTGATTTGCCGAATGAAGAGTGGGAACTGTCTGAGCTAATTCAGCTCGTTACGGCAGAGCTGGACCAGGCCCAAGATACGTTGATTCTCAAATCCCAAAATCGACGTCTGTCGATGATGGTCAATCAGCTCAGCCTGGATTTGCAGGTAGATGTGCGCTATGCCCCCAACGGTCGCCTGATGTTTCGCACCGTGCCGCCAGGGCAGACGGGCGCAACCGTGCTGAAGCTGGGCTTTACCCCCGCGCTAGATACCCAGGTGCAGGAAACCCGCAAATCCATCGATTTAGAAACAGACGTTGAGCAGCGGCTAGACACCCTGCCCGACATTCAGGCACCAGAGATTCAAAAGCTCAAGACCGTGGGCATTCACACAATTAGTGATTTGCAGATAACCACCCAAACCCCGGCTACGCTCACAGAAGTATCCTCAAAAACAGGGCTGGACGAATCGCGGCTGCGCCTGTGGCGACAACTCCCCTTTATTGCCCAAATCCAGCCAGAGAGCGGCTCTCCTGGCAGCATTGTGGTGATCGACGGAGGCTACCTGGGGGCGACCAGCGACCGGGTAGAGGTTTACTTTCAAGACAGGTTGGCAACGATTCGAGAGCGAACCAGCACCCGCCTCACGGTGGAGATGCCCAAAGGCGCTGTAGGCAACGGGCCGGTGTACGTCAAAGTGAAGGACCAGAGAACCAACACCAAACCCTGGCGAGCCGATGTCGTTGACCTTTGTGTGCAAAATATTGCCCTCAAGCCGTCTACTGCACTGCGGGTGCAGAATGACATCGCGTTTCAGGCTGACCTGATTAACCAGGGCACGCTGGGAACCGGCAAATTTCCCGTGAAATGGGAAGTTTTTAGAGCAGTTCGGCGTCTGCCCGACACCAGTGCCCAGGCCAGCCTCCGACCCGTAGATCCTGGAGAAGATTTGCCAATCAGAGAAACCGACATTTTGGTGGCCGAAGGCAGTTACTTTCATGCGCCTCTGCCTGCACAGCAGCGGTCGGCAGATTCATCCACTGGTTTTACGGTGAGGCTAGACCAGCCAGGAACCTACCGGGTTAGCTTTACGGTTGACCCCGGCAACACGCTGCTCGATCAGGCCCCTACTAACAACCAATTTATTCGCGAGTTTGTGGTCGATCCGCTGCCGCCTGCAGCGCCTGCTTTTGACCCACCGTCTAGCCAGTTTTCGCCCACCTCTGGCCGGGCGGGAGATCGCATTATCCTGTCGGGTAGCGGCTTCAATACCGGAACGATCATCGTTCAATTTGGCAGTGCAACCGCTACGCTGCTCAGCTCCCCTACGGCAACGCAGATTGCCGCCCGAGTGCCCTCTATGCCTTCCGGGGTGGTGAAAATCTCGGTGCAAACTGCGGGCGGTAAAGTCGTTAGCCAAGACTCTTTTACCGTGTTGGCCAGCAGCTACTACGGCCCAGGAGGCGCGATTGGAGGTCAGCTTCTATGACTTCTTTGAGTCGTCAATCTCAAGGCCAATCTATCACCCGCTCAGTCTGGTCTTTTTGGACAAAGCCCTTTCAGGCGCATCGACAGACCATTTGGCTCACCGAAAAACATCATCTGCTGGCCTGGATTCTCTCTCTAGAAACGGCCCGTAAGCACTATCTAGAAACGGCTTTAATAACCGATGACGAGGGAGCCAGAATGCTGGTTGATGGCTTAGGTCTACAGTTCGACACGGTCTCAACTGGGTTGAATGCTCTGCACGACCAAGACCCAGACTGGTGGATTTTAGGCAAGCTGTGGGCCTACCGCAGCCAGAGCCATCCCTTTGTCCACGTAGATAGCGATGTGTTTCTCTGGAACGCGTTGCCCCATAACCTTGATAGCGCCCCCGTCTTTGCTCAGAACCCAGAGTATTTTGTATTTGGCCAGGTGGAGGCGACCTGCTGGTGGTACCGCCCCGAAGCCTTTGATCAGCTCGTCAAGAGTACGGGCGGTTGGCTTCCCGACGAGTGGCATTGGGCCATCGCCCAGCGCTACAG
>JACVRP010000164.1 GCA_014534385.1 Cyanobacteria bacterium Co-bin13 | reverse complement strand
CGGATGCTCCAGCCCCGAGAAAGGGTAGTAGTGACCGCTGATCGAGGTCAGATGAATCTGGGTCAACAGACTGTTCTCTTGAGCCAAAATGTCAGGGCTCAGGGGGAACGCAACCAGTCCCAGCTGACAACTGACCGTCTAACTTGGAACGTAGAGGATCAAACGATTGTGGCCGAAGGCGACGTGAACTACCAGCAGGGCGATCCTGCGGTTCAGGTGGTTGGTCCACGCGCTGTCGGCCAGCTGCGCGATCAGACGATTGTTGTCAGCGGTGGCCGTGTGGTCACCCAGATTGTGCCGAATGGAGCTATTGAATTGCCGTAGCGAGACACAGCAGCAGGGCTTCGCTCCATTCCACGACTGCGCCGTAGGTATCGCCAGTGTGGCCACCCAACTGACGGTTGAGCCAGGCTCCAGTCAGAGTTGCGATCGCAACTCCCCCCAGCACCAGCCCCACCCCTAGCGGCCACTGGGTTGGGTTGAACCTGAGGTAGAAGCCGCTGAGCGCCAGCAGTGCCACGCCCCCTGGCAGCAGATCCCAGGGCAGGCGCAGGTGAGCTTTGTGAAAAGCGCCTTTGCCTGCTGGTCTCAGGTAGGGGTAGCAGCCGATTGCCACCACCTGCCCCCAGCGACCCCAGCCCGCCACGGCCATCAGTACCAGCCAGCGCCCCTGACCCAGTTCAGCTAAAGCCAAGGCTTTAAGGCCGAGAATAATGACCGCCACCATCGCGCCAAAGGCACCCGTGCGGCTGTCGGCCATCACCTCTAGCCGCCGCTGCGGATCCTGCACGGCTAGCCCATCGGCGCTGTCCATCGCACCATCGAGGTGCAAACCTCCCGTTAGAGCCAGCCAGCTAGCAACGATTAAAGCACTGCGGGTTAGGACGGGCAGTTGGGCCGCAGCCAGGAGCCCGTCTGCAGCAGCTAGCAGCCCACCAATGCCGAGGCCCACCAGAGGCGCGTACCGGGCAATCCCCCTAAACTCAAGGGGCCAGTCATGGGGGACGGGTAGACAGGTGTAGAATGCGATCGCAGCAGCTCCCCGCAGCATTTCCTGACGCAATTTAGGGGGAGATTTCTGAGGCAGTTTTGATCCAGCTGAACGAGTAGGTTTTACCACCAACGGGCCGCTGCCTCCGCAACACTGCCTGAGTTCAAAGGAAAACCGGAAACTTTCCGTATTTTGTCGGAACGCGCACCAGGGAAAGCATTGCCAGAATTAAACCGTATTCCAACCCACAAAAAAGCCCCACCGGATCGGATCAATCCAATCAATATCGAGTATCGTGGGGGAAGAGCCTGTTGGGGCCGAGGTTACTACCCGGCCATCACCTAACGTTACCTGGCTAAAGACCCATGAACCACGAGTGTCACGGAAATCTTGGTTTGCCTGCTCCTTGCCTGGTTGATGTGGGCACGGTCGTCAATAAAAACGACATGCTCAGACTACTGCAGGATCTCGGCCAGGTGCGCTACACCCACACCCAAGACGAACGGGTTGTCAGTGAGGGCGAAGGCTATGTCATGGAGGTTTTCGCTGACCCTCAACAGTCTACTCTGGTTGCGAACCGAACTCTCTACCTCAACGTACTTAGCTTTGACTGTCTGGAAATGGGGCAGATCGATGACAACCAAACCCATTTCGATCTGATTCAAGACAACCGCCGTCTTCGCTTGGTACCGCTGTCCAATCCGCTACAGGATCAGACCGGCCGCAACCTTAACGTAGCTGCTTTTGAAGCGATCGTCGCAGAAGCTTTATCGGCCAGCTGGGATGCCTGTCTAGATGACGAAGGCAACTTCCCTGACTAAGCTCTCTAAGTTTTTACAATCTAGCCGTTGGGCTGTCAATCCTCCTACGGGGCATTTTGCTGGTTAGGGTTAGGTAGCCTTGGTCACCTTGCCTGATCATAGGGCTGGAATGGCTTGAGACGCCCATTTATAGCAGCTGTTGGGCTAAAACTATTTCCTCTAGGCAATGCTGATCCGGGGTAAAGATTCATGAATAACTCTCCCCGAAGCAGAGTATGATGGGTTTAACCAACAGCTAAGTATTTTTGCTCATGCTTTCGGACGGATTTCCCTGGCTTACCGCCATTGTCCTGCTGCCCCTGGTAGCTGCTCTGCTGATCCCCTTAATACCTGATCAAGGGGGCAAAACCCTGCGCTGGTACGCTTTCGGGGTTGGCATTGCAGATCTAGCCCTAATGGGCTACGCCTTTTTAACCCATTATGACTCCAACAGTTCTTCGTTCCAACTGGTAGAGAAGTATGCCTGGGTGCCCCAAATTGGGTTCAGCTGGGCCGTGTCGGTCGATGGTTTATCTGTGCCGCTGGTGCTGCTAGCTGGGCTAGTGACCACGCTGTCGCTGTTTTCAGCCTGGCAGGTTGATTACCGGCCCCGGCTGTTCTATTTCCTCATGCTGGTGCTGTACGCCGCGCAGATTGGGGTCTTTGTGGCCCAAGATCTGCTGCTGTTCTTCATCATGTGGGAGCTAGAGCTGATTCCGGTGTATTTGCTGGTGTCGATCTGGGGCGGCCAAAGACGCCGCTATGCAGCGACTAAGTTTTTGCTCTATACGGCAGCATCTTCCCTGTTCATCCTAGTTGCGGCTCTAGGCTTGGCCCTTTACGGGGATGGCCCAGTTACCTTTGATATGGTGGAGCTGAGCCTGAAACAGTACCCGCTGCTGCTCGAGGTTTTGCTTTACGGTGGGCTGCTAGTAGCCTTTGGGGTGAAGCTGGCGGTTTTTCCGATGCATACCTGGCTGCCCGATGCTCACGGTGAAGCGTCTGCACCCGTGTCAATGATTTTGGCAGGAGTGCTGCTAAAGATGGGCGGATACGGACTGATTCGCCTGAACCTTAACTTGCTTTCCGACGCTCACGTTTACTTTGCTCCCCTTTTGGTCATCTTGGGCGTGATCAATATTGTGTACGGGGCCTTAAACTCCTTTGCTCAAACCAACATGAAGCGGCGGCTGGCCTATTCGTCGGTGTCCCACATGGGGTTTGTGCTGCTGGGGATTGCCTCCTTTACCGATCTCGGTATTAGCGGGGCCATGCTGCAGATGATTTCCCACGGCTTGATTGCAGCGGTGCTATTTTTCCTGGCCGGCGTGACCTACGATCGCACCCACACCATGGCCATGCAGGAAATGAGCGGCGTTGGTCAGGCCATGCCCAAAGTTTTTGCCCTGTTTACTGCTGGGGCTATGGCCTCGCTGGCCCTGCCTGGCATGAGCGGCTTTGTCAGTGAACTGGCAGTTTTCATGGGACTGGCTAATAGCGATGTCTACAGCGCCAGCTTTCGGACGGTGGCTGTGGGGCTGTCGGCAATAGGTCTAATTCTCACGCCCATCTATCTACTTTCCATGCTGCGGCAGGTGTTCTTTGATGCCGGGGCTGCGCCGGTCTGTGATTTGGGCAAGGGAAGTGCTGCTGACGTGGCTACCCAGGATATGGTTTGCTTTGGTACTAGCTGTGTCCTACCCGAAGATGCCGACTTTAGAGATGCCAGACCGCGAGAAGTCTTTATTGCCGCCTGTTTTTTGGTGCTGATTATTGGCATTGGGTTTTACCCTCGACTGACTACTCAGGTCTATGACGTAACCACAGTGGCGCTTAATACCCAGATTCGTGAGTCTTACGGGGAGGTGGCCCAGGCCAGCCCTGAACTCTACGCTCGGGTCTTTGCCCTGCCCGACCTGAGTGGTTCTGAAGTGGCTACGATTTCGGGAGTGGCCCAGTAGTCCACCTGTTAGCTTGAATGGTCAACCTCAAGGCGGCCCTGATTCCAGGGTCGCCTTTTCTAAGTTTCAGGCTTACCGGAGTCCTGCCTATGGGCAGCAAATAGACCTTTGACCCTTGCGCTGCGTTTAATAGAGCTTTAGTCAGACCGTCTAAGGCAACGCCAATTCGTCGGATGCTGAGTCTGTAGGTTTTTCTGACCTGCCTCTACTGCATAGGACGTGGCAGTGGCTATCGGCCTCAAGGCGGCGTTTCTTGTAGCCTGAAAAAAATTAATTTAGAAAAATTTTCCTTAAAAAATCAGCACATCCTACCAGGCAAGGGGGAGAGGTTTGGGATTATGCTCAAGACACGGCGTTTGTAGACGCTGGCTTTGACCGCTCTCTCTGCTAGCTTTTTAGCCCAGCCCTATGCCTGAAAACGGTTCTCCTTCCGAGCCTGCTCCTTTAGCCAAAACCGATACGCTGCAGGCTGAAGAGCAGTACCGTAGGCTGTTTGAGAATGCGCCGGACGGCATTTTCCAAACCGATCTTCAGGGCCGCTACCTGCGGGTGAACCTGGCCTTGGCCCGCATCTATGGCTATTCTTCGGCAGTGGCCCTGATGGCGACTCAGCCAAATTTGGCGGGACAGCTCTATGTTGATCCCAACCGTCGGGGGGAATTTGTAGCGCTGATGGCTCACCAGGACGTGGTGCAGGACTTTGAGTCCCAGATTTACCGGCGGGACGGCAGCATGATCTGGATTGCGGAGACGTGCCGAACTGTACGGGATGACCAGGGCCAGCTGCTTTACTACGAAGGCTTTGTCAGAGACATCAGTGAACGCAAACGCGTCGAAGACGAACGAAAGCGAGCTGAGGTTGAGCGGGAAAGAACGGCTGAGGCTTTGCAGCAGAGTGAAGCCCGCTATCGGGCCATGCTGGCTGCCATCCCAGACCTTATGTTTCAGGTTAATAGTAAAGGCCTGTACACCGACTATCTCAATAAAGCCCCAGTTACCGACCTGCTGCCTGACGATTTTCACCCGATTGATCAGCATCTTTCAGCGCACCTGCCCATAGAAGTGGCCCAGCGACACCTGGCTCACCTACAGCAGGTGTTGCTCACCGGGCAGACTCAGCTCTATGAGCAGCAGTTTTTGTTCCACGGCAGGGAGCACTTTGAGGAGGTGCGGGTCGTGCAGAGTGGGGAAAGCGAAGCCCTGTTTATGATTCGCGACATCAGCGAGCGTAAACAGGCAGAACAGGCTCTGCTGCAAAAGCATCAGGAATTGATGGATACGCTGGTGCAGCTGCAGGAGGCTAAGCAGGCAGCGGAAGTCGCTAATCAGGCTAAAAGTGCCTTTCTGGCCAACATGAGCCACGAGCTGCGCACTCCGCTCAACGGCATTTTGGGCTATACCCAGGTGCTGATGCGCGATCGCACCTGCACCCCCAAGCAGCTCGACGGTATTCGCACAATCCACCAGTGCGGCTCCCACCTGCTGACGCTGATCAACGACATTCTGGACCTGTCTAAAATTGAGGCTCAGAAAATTGAGCTAACCACCCAGGAATTTCACCTGGGGGCTTTTTTGGAAGATGTAACCGGTATCTGCCTGATTCGAGCTGAACAAAAGCGGCTACAGTTTGCCTACGAAACCGCAGGCACTCTGCCAGAGGGCATTCGCGCCGATGAAAAGCGGCTGCGCCAGATTTTGCTCAACCTGCTGAGCAATGCCGTGAAGTTCACCCACCAGGGTCAGGTTATCTTTCGAATTACTGGCCTGCGCCAGCCCGACGCCTGGACTGAGGACATCACAGCCGAGGGGCTGCCCCCACTTTACCGGCTGCGGTTTGAGGTGATTGACACGGGGGTTGGCATAGCCCCTGACCAGATTGACCGGGTTTTCCAGCCCTTTGAGCAGGTGGGCGACTACTCCCGCCGGGCTGAGGGGACGGGCCTGGGGCTGACAATTACCCAGCGACTGGTGGCGCTGATGGGGGGCGATCTGCAGGTTGAAAGTCTGCCCGAGCAGGGCAGCCGGTTCTGGTTTGAGATTGATTTGCCGGGGCATGTAGGTGCGATCGCACCGCCGCTGACCGGATCTAGCCACGACATCATTGGCTATGAAGGGCCCCGTCGCCGCATTTTGGTCGTAGACGACCGGACTGACAATCGGGCCGTGGTGCTGGGTTTGCTAGAAGCGCTAGATTTTCACTTAATTGAGGCCGAAAACGGCGTAGAAGGTCTCTCTAAGGCGGTAGAGTGCTGCCCTGAGCTGATCATTGCCGACCTGGTAATGCCGATTATGGACGGCTTTGAGATGACCCGCCGACTTCGTAAATTGGAGGGTTTTGAGCACATTCCCATCATTGCTTCCTCGGCCAGCGTGTTTGAGTTTGATCGACAGCGGAGTCAGCAGGCAGGCTATGATGACTTCCTACCCAAGCCGATCCAGGCCGAAGATCTGTTAAATAAGCTGGCGGTCTACCTCAATCTGAGTTGGGTGCGCGAACAGCCTGCGGCTAACCCAGCTGAGGCCTCAGCTGCTTCGGTGAACCCTGCCGAGGTGATCATTCCTCCCGTAGCTGAACTGCAAGATCTCTATGCGGCAACTCAAATCGGCCACATCGAGCGAATTGTTCAAGAGGCTAACCGAATCAAGGCTCTAGATGCAGGCTATACCGCCTTTGCCAATCAGGTTCTGCTTCTAGCTGGTCAGTTTGATGATGTTGCGATCGCTCAGCTGCTTGAACCGTATTTTTCCTGAAGCTCGTCATGAATTTTTCTGCTAAGCCGCAAATTTTGATTGTGGATGACTATCCCACCAACATCAAGGTGCTCTCGGACCTGCTGATTGAGTACGGGTTTGAGGTATTGATCGCGCGCGATGGTGAAAATGCCCTGCAAAAGCTGCAGCGGATCATCCCCGATCTGATTTTGCTGGATGTGCTGATGCCTGGTATTGACGGCTTTGAAACCTGCCGCCAGCTCAAGACCCAGGCCGCAACTCGCGACATTCCAGTGATCTTTATGACGGCTCTAGCTGACCCAGTAGACAAAATTAAGGGGCTAACGCTAGGGGCCGTTGACTATATCACCAAGCCCTTTCAGCAGGAGGAAGTGCTCGCTCGCATTAATACCCACCTGAAGCTGCGGCATCTGACCCGCCAGCTAGAGCAGCAAAATTCTCGGCTGCAGGAAGAAATTCGCTCTCGCCAAATTGCTGAATCGGCCCTGCGCGTTTCGGAGGAAAAGTTTGCCAAAGCTTTTCGGTCTAACCCCAGCCCCATGATGATCTTGACTCTGGAGGAGGCCCGAGTCACTGATATTAACCAGAACTGCTGCCAGGTTTTTGGCTGCCTGCCGGAAAGCATTTTGGGCAGAACCTTCAGTGAACTGCACCTGTGGGGAAAGGAGGATTGCGATCGCTTTTTGAGCACCCTACATGACAGTGGAGCCATTCATAGCCAGGAGTACCAGTTTTACACCCTAGCTGGCGATACCCGCAGCCTGCTGATCTCGGCTGAGGTGATCCAGGTGCGAGAACGCCCCTGTGTGCTGGCAATGGCGCTAGACATTACTGACTGGAAGCAGACTGCTGCCGAACTGAAGCAGGCCAAGGTCACCGCTGAATTGGCCAATCAGGCCAAAAGCCAGTTTTTAGCCAATATTAGCCATGAGCTGCGGACGCCGCTTAACACCATCTTGGGCTATACCCAGCTGATGGGCCGCGATGCTGCGCTGACCGCAGAACAACAGACAAACCTCAGCATCATCAGCTCCAGCAGCGATCACCTGCTGACCCTAATCAACGACGTTTTGGAGATGACCAAGATTGAGTCGGGGCAGCTGATCCTGCGCCCTACGGACTTTAATCTGTATAGCCTGCTCGATGCCCTCTCCGAAATGCTGGAACCTAAGGTGCAGGCCAAGGGCCTACAGTTCGCTGTAGAGCGCAGCCCCGATTTACCCCCCTACCTGCGTACCGACGCTACTAAGCTGCGGCAGGTGCTGATCAACATTGTGGGCAACGGCATTAAGTTTACAGAGTCGGGCCAGGTCAGTTTGCGGGTATCGCTCAGCCAGGCGGCTCCTCTGCTGCCCGATAGCACCCAGTTCAGGGTGTGCTTTGAGGTAGAAGACACCGGGCCTGGGATTGCTGCCGACGAAATTGATCTGCTGTTTGACCCCTTCATTCAAACGGAGAGTGGGCGGCAATCCCAGG
>JACVRP010000531.1 GCA_014534385.1 Cyanobacteria bacterium Co-bin13 | reverse complement strand
GGGCATGCGCGGGTGATGGGGGATATGGTGCGGGCGGGAGAGCCTTGGCCCTGGTGTGGCAGGCAGTTTCTCAAGCGCATGATTGGGCAGGCGGCAGCATTGGGGCTGGAGATTAAGGCGGCTTTTGAGCCGGAGTTTTATCTGCTGCGGGTTGAGAATGGGCAGATTGCCCCGGCAGACAATACGGTGTTTGCAGCCAGCTTATCGATGGATTTGCAGCATGGGGTGATGGATGCGATCGCAGATGCCCTCAGTGCCCAGGATGTTTTGATTGAGCAGTACTACCCGGAGTCGGGACCGGGTCAGCAGGAGCTGTCGGTGCGCTATACCGATGCGCTGGCAGCGGCGGATCAGCACATTATCTATCGGGAAACGGTGCGGGCGGTGGCTCACCAGCATGGTCTGGTGGCTTCCTTTGTGCCGAAGGTGTTTGAATCGGCAGCGGGCAGCGGCTGTCACCTCCACCTCAGCCTTTGGCGCGAGAGTGAAAACATTACCGGGGATGGCCAGGGGGCGCTTTCTCCCACAGCCCAGGCGTTTACGGCGGGGCTGCTGACTCACCTGCCTGCGCTGATGGCGTTGACGACTCCGAGCACCAACTCCTACCGTCGCCTGCAGCCTCATTTTTGGAGCGGGGCTTTTCGGGCCTGGGGCTATGACAACCGGGAGGCAGCGATTCGGGTGCCGAGTAATCCTGCGCCTCCTAGCCCGACCCATATTGAGCTGAAGACGGTGGATGGGGCAGCGAATCCTTATTTGGCGTTGGGGGGTGCGATCGCAGCCGGACTACACGGCATTCAGCAAAATTTGCCTCTGCCCGAACCTATTGACTGTGATCCTGGCACTCTACCAGAAGCCGAACGCAGCGCCCGCCAGATAGATCGGCTGCCGACCGATCTCAAAACCGCCATTCACGCTCTGCGTCAGAATATTCCCCTAACCCAGGCGCTGGGAGAACCCCTAGCTCAAACATTCCTGGCGGTTCGGCAAGCTGAGTGGGACGCCATGAAAGACTTGGATTTGGAAGCAGAAGTTCAGCTATTGCTGGAGCGGTACTAGCTCACCCTGCATCCGGATCAATACCTGCCTGCCGCAGCCGTTCCTTAAGCTGCTCTAGCTGCGCTTCTGCCTGTTCAGCGCGCTGTTGCTCCTGTTCGGCTCGCTGCTGGGCTTGTTCTGCCTGTTGCTCAGCCTGCTGCCGGGCCAGGGTTTCCTGCTTAAGCGAAGCGGCTAGTTCCGTCGGAATCAGCAGCCGTTCGCCTGTGTCTTCCCGGTAGAACCCGATTAGCTGACCTTCTGCCTGGAGCCGGAGCTTTAGCGGCTCGCTGCGTCCATCGGCAATCGGTTCGTAGGTTTCTCCCCGCAGCCGATACCCTCTGAGCTGGCCTTCGATCCACTCGCCTTTGGGGTCAAACAGCCAGTATTCCTGAACGCCCATCTGCTCATACAGGGTTTTCTTAAATACCTGGTCTTGCTCGCGGGTGCCTTTTGAGGTCATCTCAAAAACGACGGCTGGCACCTCACCTTCTTCCCAAGTCTTGTAGCTGTCGCGTCCCCCTGGCTCTACGTTGAAAATCACCATGACATCGGGAGCCACCCGCAGCCGGGGAAAGCCCTGAGCGTAGTAGAGAAATTGATTTCCCAACACCGTTGCTCGCTGCCCTTCTAGGTATTGCAGCAGCACTTCCAGCGTGACCAGCAGGGCATAGAGATGCACGAAGCTTTCGGCTACGGGTTCACCATCGGAGCTGGGGTAGTCAATCTCGGCCTCTATCTGGGGTGACGCGGCAGTCACGGCGATTCTCCAGAGGGTTTCTCTATTCATTATGCTAATGGACATCGTTGTGTCGCATCGCCGCCCTATGTCCTCTGCATCCCCTTCAAATCGCCGCTGGCAGTTCTGGATCGACCGAGGCGGCACCTTTACCGACATCGTGGCCCAGCGTCCGGACGGAACGCTGGTGGTGCATAAGCTGCTCTCTGAGAACCCCGATCGCTATCAGGACGCGCCTATCCAGGGAATTCGAGATTTGATGGGCGTGCCGGGAGACGCACCGATTCCAGCCGATCAAATTGCGGCAGTGAAGATGGGCACGACCGTTGCGACGAATGCTCTACTGGAACGGGAGGGCGATCGCACTCTCCTCGTCACCACCCAGGGTTTCAAAGATGCTCTACGCATAGGCTACCAAAACCGACCCAACATCTTCGCCCGCCAAATCGAGCTGCCAGAAATGCTCTATGAGCAAGTGATTGAAGTGGCAGAACGGGTTAGTGCTCAGGGCGAAGTGCTGCAACCGCTGACTGAGGCAGAAGAGACGCGATTAATCACGTCTCTTCAGGAGGCATTTGAAGCAGGGATTCGATCTTGTGCGGTGGTGCTGATGCATGGCTACCGCTATCCGGCCCATGAGCAGCGAGTCGCAGAGCTGGCCCGCAAAGCAGGCTTTACCCAAGTCTCGGTTTCCCACCAGGTCAGCCCCCTAATGAAGCTAGTAAGCCGGGGCGACACGACCGTGGTGGATGCGTATCTGTCGCCGATTTTGCGGCGGTACGTGGATCGAGTGGCGGAGGAGTTGAGCGGAGGAGGAGTTGAGCAGGGGAGATGCGGGGACGTGGGG
>JACVRP010000139.1 GCA_014534385.1 Cyanobacteria bacterium Co-bin13 | reverse complement strand
TACCACATCCAGAAGGCCCCAGCAGGCCCAGCAGCTCTCCTTGGCGCAGAGACAGGCTCACCTGATCTACCGCAGGCGGGATATTGGGCGCAAACTGCTTGGTGAGGGTTTCGATGCGGAGAACAACAGGAGCTGACATAGGTTTTCTTGAACGGATTGAGGGACTCTAGCTAAAACCCAGAAAGTTGAAGGAAACTCGGGAAAAAGGCAGCTGGGGCTTCTGTTTACAGCCTAACTCCGGAAGCTGGATTTTATTGAAAATTTTACTCAACAATGCCGCTGGAAGGGCACCCCTTATCTGAAAGATCCTGGGGTTGGGGCAGGAAAGATTTGCCCATTGTTATGTGCAAATCTTTCCCAGGTAGAGACGCCAGCGCCTGGAGCTGAGACGTCTCTACCGCTGATGTGGCCTATTTCCAGCCAGTCCGGTCAACAATCTTGACCACCTCTGAGTTGTTGCGGCCATAGGCAGAAACATTGGTTTCGTCTACCTTAAAGTTCCCCAACTCAGAGACCACCGGATCAGTTTCGACGCCCTGCAGCACGGGATATTCGTTGTTGCTGTTGGCAAAGATTTCCTGCGCTTCTGGCGTGACTAGAAACTCTAGAAATGCGATCGCATTTTCCCGATTCGGCGCATTGACCACAACGCCAGCTCCACTGATGTTGACGTGGGTGCCCCGGTCGTTCTGGTTGGGGAAAAAGACCCCGGTTGCCGCAGCTACCGCCTGCTCGTCGGGCTTGCTAGACTTGGCTAGCCGGGCCCAATAGTAATGGTTGACAATTGCCACATCGCACTGGCCTGCCGCCACTGCCTTAATCTGGTCAATGTCGCCCCCTTCTGGCTCACGCGCCAGGTTAGCGACCAGCCCTTTAACCCAATCTTCTGTTTCGGCTGCCCCATCCGACTCGATCATGGAGCCCAGCAGGGATTGGTTGTAGATGTTGCCCGAGCTGCGAACACAGACTCGCCCCTGCCACTGAGGCTCTGCCAGAGCTTCGTAGGTAGACAGCTCCGAGGGATCGACCGTCTCCTGGTTATAGACCAGCACCCGCGCCCGCTGAGTCAGCCCAAACCAAAGGCCCTCAGGGTGCCGCAGGTTTTCGGGAATTGCCTGGGTGAGCGCTGTCGATTCAATCGGCTGAAACAGCCCGTCCTGCTCTGCCCGCCACAGCCGACCAGCATCTACCGTAATTAATACATCGGCAGGGCTGTTGGCCCCCTCATTTTTAATCCGCTCGGTCAGCTCATCAGCATCTCCCTCAATCAGGTTGACTTCGATGCCCGTCTCCTCAGTGAAGCGTTGGTAGATAGCATCGTCGCTGTCGTAATGGCGCGAAGAGTAAACGTTGACCTCACCCTGGCTACCGCCCGTCGCGTTAGCTTCCTCAGAGGCTCCAGAATCTGCTCCCGGCTGAGAGGAGCCACAGGCGGCTGTAATAACAACGGCGGTGCTGGCAGCTAGGGCTAAAAAGTTACGTCGATTCCACATATTCTAAATTCGACTCCTGTTCAAGCAAAAACAGGCGAACACACCTGTTTTCAACCGTTCTCAACTAATTTCGTTTAATGAAAATAGTTTTCAATTAGCTCTTCCGAGTGTAATACGTTTTACCAAGCCGCTGTCAAGCCTTTATTAGGACGAATTGGCGATAGCCGAAAGCCAAGGCCCTCAGTTAGCGGGAGAAAGCCCCGCCCTCAAGGAATCAAGGTCTACAGCTGCCAGTTCAGGAATGTGACTTTAGCCACTTTAAGGCCTCGCGTTGGCTGAGCGCGGGCAGGGGCGTCTGCTCAACAAAGGTTAAGACGGCTTCGGGTTCGTGCTTGGAATACTCCCGCAAGGCCCAGCCGATGGCTTTTTGAATGAAAAATTCTCTAGACTCTAAATTGCTCTGGATCAGCGCAAACAGGAGTTGCCTATCGGTTCTGTTTTTATAGTGCAGCTGAAATAGGAGCGTCGTACGCCGCAGCCAAAAATTCTCTGAAACTCGCCAACGTTCAACCACAGGATCTCGAATTTCAGGATGGCGAGCCAATAGATTGCCAACTAGGTGAGAGGCAACCATGTCTACCGTATCCCACCAGGACTTGGTCACAATTAGGTGCTCTAGAAGCGGCAACTTCTCGGCAGGCAGTCGCCTAATCAGCCGCTCGAGCAAATCCAGAGCAGCGTACTGATACTCCCGCTGAGGTAAAGCCCATAGGGGCAGTACCCAGTCTTCTAACTCAGCTAGTTCAGGCGGGCCATACCTGGCTAAAAAGTCCTTAAGCAGGGCGCGGCGCTGGGGAGTTTTGATACCCAAAAAATCAAACTGATCTCGCATGTACCGCCGCATAGGGGCAGCATTCACAGCGTTTGAATTCTCTTCAAACAAAGCAATCAGGGATTTTAAGCGAGCGGCGTTCACCCTAAACGGATACCTACTTAAAACCTTTTCTCTTCTGCCGGCGCTTCTAGCTCGGGTACAGGCTGGGCAACAGCTTTAACCTTGGGTTTACTGATTTTTGCTTCTGCAGAACGAGTAAAGCCCGGAATCTGTGCAAAGGCTGGAGCTTCTTCCCCTTCAACCCAAATGCTAGCTGAAACACCCCGCCTTTCTAAATACAGCACTAACAACTTCCACTGCACAGATTCTTTTAAGTTTCTTGCTAGCTCTGGACAGGTGCAAACGATCTCCACCATGATTTCACATAAGAATGACTTTGACTCACGTTCCTGCTAAAGAAGAACGAAGAGGGATTACTGGAACAGCCCTGCCTCAGCCGGAAAGCTGACCTAAAAGCCAACAAATTGATTAGCAACAGGTTGGCCAAGTCAGGCTTCTAGCCTGTGGAGGGCTGCTATTCCAGTCATCAACGCCTACCAGTTCTGAGTCATCTAATTTTTGCTAATGAACTAAAGCGTTAAGCAGATTGAAACGCCAAATTTGGCTTAACTAAACCCGCTTAAAGTCGTTGAAACAAGGGGAACGAAAACACAACTGCAGAGAGTTTACGGGGGGTATTTGTTCCTGTGAAGAGGGCGCTAACCCCTCACCTACTCACTTATTGGGCAATTATTCAAAAGAATGAGCGAATTATGGCTGTCGCCACATAGCTTAGGACATCCGATTTTTTGGGGGTGTGGGGGCTGCGCCCCCAGCCAGGGGTGGAACCCCTGCACCCCGTCCTAACACCAGTGGCTATCGCTATAGCAGCACTTGAGGGGTAATGATTTACGCCTAAGCCGCCGGGTCAAACTTCAATCGTCTCTTTAGCGTAAGCGCTCCAGGCTCCCTGATGCTTCTCGACCACGTGGGGTCTAAGGGTGATTTGGGGGGGATATCCTGCTCCAACATCAACTCGAAGAAATGAGTAGGGGCGCTTGCGAGCAGAACCGCGCCCGGTGCGGCCAAGATAGAGATGCGATCGCGCCACCGTGCGGCTGGGCTCACCCTCCTCAAGTTTGGGGCCTTCTGGCCGCTGCCGTCGCAGGCTAAAGCCGCTGCCGCCACAGATCAGCCAGTTAATATGGCTGTCGGCATGGCCAGTATCCTCGGTTTTAAGATACTCCAGGCAGTGGGCATGGCCCGTAAGCACCAAATCCACCAGCGGTCGGCCCTGGGCCAGGTCGCCCACTTGGGCCGCCACCGCCTGCAGAACCTGCCGCAGGTTAGCCCGCACGGCCAGGGTTTGCCCCTGATACCACTTGGTCGCCTCAGTGACGTAGGGCGGGTGGTGAAACACCAGCACCCGGCCCCGCACCTCAGGGTTTTGCCACGACTGAATCAGCCGCTGCTGCAGCCACTTGAGCTGATCAAAATCCACTATGACCTTATCAGAGCTGGAGAGCTGCTTGTCGATGTCTGCGATTTGCTCCTCTAGCTGCTCCAGCTCCGTGTAGATCTCCGGCAGGTCATCGGGATCGCTGTCAGGTTCTCCCCCCATGCCCGTGGCCTGCATCAGCAGCTGGCTGCGCTCCTCCTCCAGGCTGTCTCTGCGATCGCGCAACTCGGCGCGGTACTGCCGCCCCTCGGCGGTATTGGGAATCGGCAGGGGCTCATTAAAGGTGTTGGAGTCTAGCGCAAAAAAATCAATCCCGCCGTAGCGAAAGGTGTAGTAGCGGTTAGGCAGCCGAGTAAATTCGCCCGGAGTGTAGCAAAGACAGCGGCCCTGGGCAGTTTCTGCCTGGTAGTGGCGATCTAAGTGCGCTCCTAGCTGGCCCTCAGGCACGCCCTGCAGGTAGTCCATAAAGGCTCTGGCAAAGGCATCTCCCTGGAAGGAGCCGTGCCAGCCCACATCGAGATCAAGGCGCGCAACCAATAGCTTGCGCAGTGGTGAAGTGAGCCCCGAAGCGGCACTCACCCACCAGGGCAAATCATAGTAGTCGTGATTACCCAGCACCGGCAGAATCGGTTTCTTAAACACCATCTGGTCGTAGCAAACCGCCTTTGGGTTATCTCCCCCCAGCAGCCATTCCCGATAGGGCCGAATGAAATTTTCTGGGTACTGCTCCTTAGAACCCACTAGGTAAACCACATCTCCCGTGTGAAGGGCAAAGCGGCAGTCTTCCTGATGTCCGAGCATCGCCTCTGCAACTCGCCGTTGAGGGTTGTCTCCCCGGTGATTGCCAGTACCGCTGTCTCCCATAACCAAAAAAGAGAAGCCCGGTTCCTGGCTGTGACCATCGGCAATTTCCAGCGTGGTTTGGTCGATTCTTCGCTGCAAAATTTGGGGATGGGACCACCGCACCCGCGTTTTCATCCGGCTGATTTTAGTTTCAACGTTGGGTTCGGTTGTGAATTTCATAGGCGCTTGCTACCAAAGGCCACCCAAACTATAGCCAGGGCCACCCCATTGGAATACCAACCTGGGTTAGAGAAAACTGGCAAAATGGCCGTAAACTGGGCAGCTTCTTCCAGTTTTGCCGGTGCCAGTTTTGCCAGGTGTAGGAAAAGCTGCGCCAAAAGAAAAGGCACGGTGTGAACCGTGCCTTGAAGTAGTGTTGCGCAGTTAAAGCTGTAAACTCATTCCGGCTTAGTTAAGCCACTCCAGCACCTGCTCCTCTTTGGTGTTGGTGTTGCGAGACGGGGTTTCGCGGTTGAACTTCATGTGGATGGAGCGGGTCTGTTCGCCATCGGCGGCTACTGCCATGATGGGATAGTCGATCAGGCCATCCTGGAAGGACATTTGGAAACGGAAGGTGCCATCGGGATTGAGCTTGATGGGCTTGCCGCCGATGGTGACGGTGGCATCGGGCTCGGTTGCACCGTAGACAATCAGCTCAGCATCGGCAATCAGCCAGAACTGGCGAGGCCGAATTGGCGGTGCAGAAGCAGAGAAGCCCACACCAGACATGGTCAGACCCGACATGTTGGGAACGGCTCCTCCCCACATACCAACCCCAGAAGGGAAGACGTAGGAGCTGATGGCCTGCTCGGGCACCATCTGCATCTGCATCGACCCAGCCGTATGCTGCATGGAGCCGAAGAGGGAACCGGCTACCCGCTGGGCTTCTGCCGACTGAGCCATGCCAAAGATGTTGTCGTAAAGCGCATTGCCGGCTTCAGCAGCAGCGGCAGCAGCACGACGGGTGGGGTGAGTCAGCGTCATCAATGTCTTACCGCGCAGCTCAGACTCCCAGTCCACCGTTATGAAGTGATCCTCGATCCAGTCGGAGGGGTAGACCGGCGGGATATGGACCGGCGCGGAGCGGGCCAGCACCAGCCAGCGGCCATCATTGCAGACGTAGCCAATCTCCACTACATAGTCACGATCGCTAACCGGCACTGGCATGTACCATTCGCGGGCTAGCTCATCGCACTCATACTGCTGCAGGCTGTGGGGGCTCTGGTGGCCCAGGTCAAGCTCGGTAACGTCGTAAAAACGCAGCGATAGCCGCACGCCACCCTGACGTCGCAGGTCCTCTTTGTGCGTGTTGGGAATGTCCCAGTAGGCGTAGGCCCATTGGGGATCACGGGGCATCAGCACGATGCGGCTTTCACCGTAGCCGTTGGGCAGATCGGGCAGCCCTTCATCGACCGTCGCTAGAACAGCAACTGCTGGGGTGGGCGCAGCATAGTATTTTGAGGCTTCAACCTCGGTCTGGGCTTCGACGGGAGGCTGGCTTTCGACAGAGGGCACGGTCGCAACTGCTGGCACCAAGCCCCGCTTAGCTTCAATCGAGCGAATTGAGTCAATCAGCTCGGTCTTACGCATGCGGCTGTAGCGAGACACTTCATATTCACTGGCAACCCGGCGAAGCTGCCGTAGAGTCATTTCTTCGAGAGGGGGACGTTGAGACATAGTCAGGTGTTACCTCCTACTTCAGGACTGCTAAGGGCAATTAGACCCTGGCCGGGATCATGGATGACCATGGGGATCAATCGTTGGGGATACTATTGCAAAAAAGTTTCTGGGGATCAAGCCCTGAAATCCTTGCATATTGAGCGATCTACCAAGTAATGCCGGATTCGGGGATCGCCTTGTCATGAAATTCTAACAAAAGAAGTAGGCGCGATCCTGAAACGTCAGGATTTCATGACATTTTGATCCCCAAGCTTGGGGATCGTTCTGGGGATCAAGGATTGGGAAGGTTCCTCTGATACAGTCAGATACAGCCTGATTGGCCTCTGGAAGCATGGCAGGATGTTAGAGCGGGAGAGTCTTGAGTGGTAGATGAATTGACAGACGATACTGTGACCGCTGACCCAACCAGCGCAGCTTCGCGTCAAGGGGGCAGTCGGATGATTAGCCGGATTTTGCCTCCAGCGGTGCGGCTGCTGATCCAAACGCAGGTAGACCAGGTAGAAAACCTGGTCTTCCGAATAGAGGGGCGGGATCGCCAGATCTTGTCGGGCTATGTGCCTAAAGCTGCGATCGCAGCCGATCGGGCCGTGTACCAGGGCCTGCACTTGAGCCATGTCCAGGTCGAGGCTCTGGAGATTCACATCAATCTGGGTCAGGTGCTGCGGGGCAAGCCGCTGCGGCTGCTGCAGCGTTTTCCTATCGTCGGCGAGGTCGTCATTCAAGAGCGTGATCTGGCGGCTTCTTTGGCCGCGCCCCTGCTGCGCGACGGGATCCGAGACTTTCTCAAACAGCTAATGGCGGTGCAGAGTCCTGGGCAAGATCTGCGGCCTTATCTGGGAGCGCTTTTGCAGGGAGATCAGGCGCAGTTTCAGGTGGGGGAGGTTGCGATCGCACCCAACCAGCTCACCCTCACCCTGATCCCTGCTCAGGGAGGCGCTGCCGTTACGCTAAGAACGGGGCTGGCTGTCCGCGAAGGGCACATCTTGATCCTGCATCAGCCCAGCCTGCTGCCCGCAGCGGAAGCAGAGCCGATTAACCTAGACGGATTTGAGCTGGATCTGGGGCCCGAGGTGCAGATTGACTCTCTCGCCCTGACACAGGGCCAAATTGATATCCGGGGCACCGTCCAGGTTATTCCGGCGGATTGACGTCGGCAGTCTGCCGGTTAGGAAGCGCTCACAAGCTCAGCAATACTCGCTAGCTTTAAGGGATACGTTCAAACTGCCAGGGAAAACAGGGTGGCACAGCATGGTGATTGAGTGGCTTAAGTTTCGGATGGCCCCTGAAAACCGGGAGCGCTACGTTGAGCTAGATAGCGAGATCTGGACAGCGGCGCTAAGCCAGTATCCCGGATTTGTCTCAAAGGAGGTCTGGATTGACCCCCATGAAGCAGGGGAACTCATCTTAGTGATTCGTTGGGCCACTCGTGAACAGTGGAAAGCGATCCCAGAAGCAGATCTGGCTCGGGTGACGGAAAGATTTGATGCGGCCTTTGGGTTGCCCTACGAAATGGTCGAATCAACGGAGTTTCAGGTGCGGCGATTTCCGGTGACAAGCTAGTGCGCTAGGATACGGTCAGCGTTTGGAGAAGGACAAATGCACCCCTGCCCCCGCTGCCAGGCAAAGGTTGAAGCAAACGCTATCCGGTGCCCCCAATGTGGTCTGGTGTTAAAGGCCCACGGCCATCCCGGCATACCGCTTTATCGGGCGGAGGGAGAAGCGGCCCTGTGCGACAGCTGCACCTACCACCTAGACGATACCTGCACTTTTCCCCAACGGCCCCACGCCGAAACCTGCACTCTTTATCAGAACGCCTACCAGGACCCTAAGGCCGACCGCCCTGTGATCTCGTCTGGGCAGCAGATGCGGCTCTGGCTCAATCGGCGGGCTGGGCTAATTGCCTTAGTCGCGCTGATTGGCATCAGCTTTTTGATCGTGCTGGTGCGGTAGCCGCCGAAGCCTTTACCTTGAAACCTCCCAGAGCGGCCTGCACCGATATTGTCTAGCCCTAAAAAGCTACCCTCAAAGATGTTCTTGCTGATGCTTGCCCCTTCAACCTTCTGCATCGCCGGCTTAGAGCCACCGTCAGACCAGCTCCAGGTATTCCGGAACCAAAGCGTCGGCAGGCCTGGTCGTGGGGAAAGTAGTTCCGGGCATCACCATTGTTGCTGTAGTCTTCCCGCACGGTGCCCCACTGCCGCTCCGACAAATAAGGACCCCACCGCTTCCAGCCGGTATTGTTGTAGGTATTTTGCAGGCGTTCTTTTTCTGAAGTAGGC
>JACVRP010000522.1 GCA_014534385.1 Cyanobacteria bacterium Co-bin13 | reverse complement strand
GGCATATCCCGGTGCAGGGTAAATAGCATATACCGTGTCGGCGGCACGTTGATGGGAAACTCGTCAATGTCAGTGACGCGAATCTCGTTGCCGCCCAGCAGCACCCCGGTAACCGAATGTTCACCGAGGGATCCTCTAGCCGTCAGCGTTAGCGAGCCGGTGTAGTCTTTCACGGTGGCATCGCGAGTCTCAATCACGTGGATGCCGCGCTCTTTAGCTTCGATGCTGGCGTTGACGTAGTTAACGCGCTCCTGCAAGGCATGGGAGAGCAGCCCTTTCAGGGCCGCCACCATAATGGGTTGGCTGTCGTTCTGAGCGATGTCGCCCTGCATCCGCACCGTCAGTTCATCCACGCGTCCTCCGGCCAGCTGACCTACCAGGTTGCCCAGGCTTTCGGCCAATTGCAGATAGGGCCGCAGCTTCTCCAGCACCTCTGCCCGCAGGCCAGGGATGTTGACCGCAGAGCGAGCCGGTAGCCCCAGCAGCACATCTCGGATCTGCTCGGCCACATCGATAGCCACGTTGATCTGAGCTTCTTCGGTAGAAGCGCCTAGGTGGGGCGTGAGCACAATAGCCTTGCCCAGTTCTCGCAAAGCGGATTCGCCCAGGGGTTCCTGCTCGTAGACATCTAAAGCTGCCCCCCCAATTTTGCCTTCTCGAATGGCGTTTGCCAGAGCTGCTTCGTCGATGATGCCGCCCCGAGCACAGTTGATGATGCGCACGGTCGGCTTCATCAGGGAAATCGCCCGTTCGCCGATCAGGTGAGTGGTTTCGGGGGTTTTAGGCAGGTGCAGGGTGATATAGTCGGCCTCGCGGAACAGCAGATCGAGGTCTACCAGACGGCAACCCAACTGCTCGGCCCGCTCAGTAGAAATAAAAGGGTCGTAGGCCAGCAGCTTCATGCCCAAGGCCCGAGCTACGGTAGCCACGTGGGCACCAATTTTACCCAGCCCCACAACCCCGATGGTCTTTTTGTAAACTTCAACCCCGGTAAAGGCCTTGCGGTTCCATTCGCCCGATTTAACTGACTGATCGGCGGATGGAATCAGCCGCGACAGAGCAAACATCATGGCCAGCGCGTGTTCGGCGGCGGCAATGGTGTTGCCTTCGGGGGAATTGACGACGACAATGCCGCGCCGCGTCGCCGCCGGGACATCGACGTTATCAACGCCAACCCCGGCGCGGCCAATAATCTTAAGCTGCTGGCCTGCTTCAATCACGTCTTTGGTGACTCGGGTGCCTGAGCGGATCATCAAGGCATCGTAGTCGGGAATAATCTTGACGAGTTCTTCTGGAGACAGCCCGGTTTTGACGTCAACCTGGGCTACCTGGGACAGAATATCAAGACCCACCTGCTCAATCGGATCGGAAACAAGAACCTTGGGCATAGCTCAGCAACGGATTTCACAAGCTGCCATTTTACTGCAAAGACGAGACGCCTTCATCGCTTTCTATCAGGTCGGCGAAGGTCTGAAACAGGTCAACCAGCACCACGTTGGAGAAGAGAAAGCCTTCGGGGTCGCTCAACCTCAGACGGAGATGGGCAGGGATATTGGCGGGGAGATGACCCCCCGCCAGCGGATCGCTTTGGGGATCAAGGCAGACCCATCCCTTTTGAATGTGGGGCTCCAGGCACCGCATCAGCCGCTGCCAGGTTGCTGGGTCACATACAGGGGCCAGCGCAGCACTACTCACCCCGGTGGCTAGCCGCAGCCCGACCATAAGCTGATCTAAAAATTGCTCGCCTGGGGCCGTGACTGGGCTGTGGATGAGTCCCTGCTGCTGCTCCAGGGTCTCAACCCACTGGCTGTACTCACGAGTTTTGCGGGGGCGGCCAAACCGCTGGCCATTGACATAGCTAGCAGCGCCCATGCCAAAGCCGTAGTAGGGGCGGTTTTCCCAATAGGTGCGGTTATGGCGACACTGGTGGCCGGGCTGGGCGTAATTAGAAATTTCGTAGTGTTGATAGCCGCTGGTGGTGAGCTGTCTTTGGGCCAGCCGGTACATATCAGCCGTCTGCTCATCGGTGGGCAGCGGGGCCGCGCCGGGTTCATAGCGATGGGCAAATACGGTTTGCGGCTCTACCGTGAGGTCGTAGACCGAGATATGGGGCGGCTGCAGTGCGATCGCACGTTCCAACCCCGCCTGCCACAGCGCCATCGTCTGGTGGGGCAACCCCGAAATGAGATCCAGGCTCCAGCTAGCTACTCCCATTTGCACCAGCCACTCTACAGACTGATACACCTCTGCCAGAGTATGGGTGCGACCGCAGGCTTTGAGCAAATTATCGTCAAAGGCCTGCACCCCCAGGCTGATCCGGTTAACCCCCAGGGCCAAATACCCCTGTAGATGGGCCAGATCAAAGGTGCCAGGGTCCATTTCCATAGAAATTTCGGCCTTTGAGGCAATGCCGAATCGGTGATCCAGAGCCGTCAGCACTTGCTCAAGCTGGGGAACCGACAGCAGCGAGGGGGTGCCGCCACCGAAGAACACCGTCTGCAGCGGCAGGCCTAGGGCAGGTGCGATCGCAATCTCGCGGCACAGCATTTCGATGTAGTGCTCAATGGTGCCCGAATTTTCTCCCCGCTTGCGATCGCCCAGCACCGTAATTGGAAAATCACAGTAAAAGCAGCGGCGGCGACAAAAAGGAATGTGAACATAAGCGGACTGGGGCGGCAGCAGGGAAACTGGCGTTTTTGAGCCAGCAGCGGCCGGT
>JACVRP010000140.1 GCA_014534385.1 Cyanobacteria bacterium Co-bin13 | reverse complement strand
GCTCATGTGGGGGTACAGAGCATAGTTCTGAAACACCATTGCCACATCGCGATCGCGAGCCGATACCTGGTTGACCAAAGCCTCGCCAATGTAGAGGTTGCCCTCGGTCACCGGCTCTAGCCCCGCAACCGTTCGCAAAATGGTGGACTTGCCGCAGCCAGAGGGGCCCACCAGCACCCAAAAAGCGCCATCGGGCACCTCAAAGGAGATGTTGTGAATCGCGGTGCTGCTGCCAAAGCGGCGGGTGATGTTGTCGAGTTTGACGCTAGCCACGGCAGTTGCCAGGTAAAAGTTCGTGGGATAGGCTTCCAGCCTGTCCGAAAAATAAGGACAGACAGGATAGGCTTCCAACCTGTCAAGATTTCAGAAATCCTGTGGAATAGGCTTCTAGCCTGTCCCTTATGCTGGACAGGCTAGAAGCCTATCCTACAAGGGATCAATCCCATCTTAAGGGCGAAACCCCAAGCAAGCACAGGGTTGAGCCAATTTGCTGAAGCGACAACCAATCCGCCTATCCCACCGGAGACTCCACGGAGGCCGCAGAGTCCTTCAGCGCCTCAATGATCACAACGTTCGCCTTGGGGAACGGGTACTGCTCAATCTCATCCAGCGTCACCCACTTCACCTCGTCACACTCAATCGGTTGCGGCTCCCCCGACAGGTGGCGGCAGTGATGCACGTTCAGCGTCACCCTGAAGTGGGTGTAGGCGTGCTCCACGACGATCAGCCGTTCGCCCACCTCAATCTCAATGCCCAATTCCTCCATAATCTCCCGCCGAATGCAGTCGGTAACGGTTTCATTAGGCTCGATCTTGCCGCCCGGAAACTCCCACAGGCCGCCCAACAAACCCTCCTGACGGCGGCGATCAATCAAGATCTGGCGCTGCTCATTCCAAATTACGGCGACACCAATCTGCTTGTGCGGCAAAGGGCCACGGCTCTCGGTCATAGGAATCTCCGACTGTAGGTTTAGCGAGTAAGCCCGGCAGTGCTCTCGCCACGGGCAGAGCAGGCAGGCCGGGTTGTGTCGGGTGCAAAGGGTTGCGCCCAAATCCATCAGGGCCTGGTTAAAATCGCGCGGCTGCTGCGGATCGAGAAGGGTCTCGGAAATCTGCCAGAGCCGATCTAGCGCCTGACTGGGCGGCACCTCCAGGGCCAGCAGCCGGGCCAGCACCCGCTTGACGTTACCATCTAAAATCGGCGTGGGCTGATTAAAAGCAGCACTGAGAATGCCCCCTGCCGTCGTGCGCCCAATGCCTGGCAAAGCCATTGCCTGGTCAAACTGCTGCGGGAACTGCCCCCCGTGGCGCTGCACAATGGCCTGGGCCGTTCGGTGCAGATTGCGGGCGCGGGCATAGTAGCCCAACCCCTCCCAGGCTTTAAGCACCGTCTGCTGATCTGCCGCCGCCAGCACCTCTACCGTGGGAAACTGCTGCAGCCAGCGCTCATAGTAGGGAATGACCGTCTTCACCTGGGTCTGCTGCAGCATAATTTCCGAGATCCAAACGGCGTAGGGATCGCGGCTGCGTCGCCAGGGCAGATCGCGGCCACAGGCGGCATACCAGGCCAGTAGAGCCTGCCGCAGAGCAGACACAGCAAAACCCGACGAGTCGCTAGCAGGACGGGTCGGGCTGGAGGAGGAATCGGAGGCTGCAGCGGCGATGCCTGTCGCGGCATCGCCCATCTGCTGAGCCCTTAATTTTTGACTGGAGTTAGCAGACCTCACTCGGCCTCAAAGGAGGATTCGGTAGACATCAGGGACTGCTCAAAGGCCATGCGCTGCTCGGCCCCGCGCAGAAAATATCCGCTCATCATAGCAGAGGCCAACAGTCGTCCCAAATGCTCCCGGCTGGTGGTAACAGTGATATCGAAATTCTGAGCAGGCAGCCCACCCAGCAGCCCAATAATGTTGTGCTCCATCACCTGCATCACTTCTGAAGAAACAGGTCGAGAAAGCTGGGCAATGGTCTCAGGCCCCATCGCCTGCACGTACTGCAGGAGCGCATTGGCTGACTCGGTCTGGCTACCGCCACTGAGGAATTCAGGCGTTTGTCCGGGTAGGTTCTTCACAGTTGATACCTCTCTTGGTGAGCAGCAAAATGCTTGTCAGTTGAATGTTGCGTCTTTTTAATATGCAACTAATGTAGCAATCGCGCTGGCTGGAGCAGAGTCGTTAGAACCGAACGTGGAAGGGTAAGTTCCACCCCTTTAGATACAGGCCAGCTTTCTAGCTTTCCGCAGATGTTTTGATCCCTTGCAAAGACAGCAAGCGATCGCAATCTTCCTTTCAGAAAAGCTCACAGCCCAGTCAACTACCAGGTCGGATCTACGTAGAGATTGATCGTCAGGGTTGAATGCCCCGATGGCACTGCTGTAATGCAGGCACAGACTGGCTCTGTATCGTCCTCAACTTCGACCTCACAGGCGTGGCAAGATCCCATTAGACAGCCGGTGGGAATAGAAACCCCGGCCCGAGCTGCGACCTGCAGTAAGGGTTCCCCAACCTCTGCCTGAATGACAACATCGTTGGGCAAAAACCGGATAGAAACAGTCATGGGTGTGCTGAAGCGTGAGTGAGGTCTGAGAAATTATTGGGGCAAGCTACGAGACTCGGCCCTGCTTAAGCATAGCCACCAGCGTGTGGTGAGCATCTTCTGCGCCGGTTAGGGTGTGATCGAAGGTAACTCGCACAGGCACAGCAGACCCTGCCACTGTAGCGGTCAGGTTCATGCCCTCGGCATCAATAGCATTCATCACGGCCGAGGTCGCTTCCTGCTTGCCCCCATAGACCTGGGCGTACATCAGGATGGCTTCGGCATGGTCGTCGTTCATGTGCTTGCAAATGCGATCGCTTACCGCAGGCGTAATTGGCTCAGCCATGACTCTTCCCGTAAACTACTTCAAAAACGTTATGTTTTATTAATTTCGATGATACCGTCTTTGCCCCAGGAATCGGAGCAACCCTGGCCCTCCGGTCACATCTTTCAAAGCCCCGGTGCCCACCTCACCTACCGAGTCATTGGCCCCTGCTGCCGCCTGTTTGACCGGGAGGAATTGCCCTGGCCCTGCTGCCGCATTCAGTGGCGGGGCAAAGAGCCTAGCTGGCGGCGCATCGGCAAGCGCTTTGTACCTGACTTGGCAACCCGTCGCTATCCCTCCTACAGCGTAGAAATCATCGGCCAAGGCTACCGAACTGAGCCTTTTGTCATCACCCTATTTACCGCTACCCTCAACCGTTCGACCCAGGAGTGGTGGCATAGTCAGTTGCCGCAGTCGCGCCGGTACTCACCGTAAGACATTTCGGCCCCACAGAGGGTAGCCCCGGTAAAATCGGCGCTGACAATACGAGCCCGGCTGAGCCTGGCCCGCGTCAGCAGGGCACCGATGAAGCGAGTTCCTTCGATGTAGGTGTAGTCCATGACAGCCCCATAGAGAGAGGCTTCGGTAAAGTCGGCCCGCAGCAGGCTGGTGCGGCTGAGGTCGGCGACGTTGAGCACAGCGCCTTGGAGGCTAGCCTCACCCAAGTTGGCGCGCTTTAAGTTGGTGCGGGCCAGGTTAGCCCCATCTAAGCGGCTGCGAAAGAAGTTGGCCTCTTCCAGGTTAGAGCCTTGCAGGTCGGCCTCAGACAGGTCCAGATGGCGCAGGTCAGCACCCCGCAGGTCGCAGTTGAGGCACTGACGGGTCTGCATAAGTGTCTGCAGATCAACTGGGTCAAAGGCGAAGCCCGGCTTGGCTACAAGCGCCACAGCGGCTACCAGTACCAGCCGGAGAAAACGCTGCTGTAAACGCTGTTGGGGAGTCGGCGGCACGTTGACCTTTCCTTATTCAAGCTCGACGTTTGATTCATGGTTTGGTCTGTAACTTTGATCCAGGATTAGATCCGGAATTAGACCTGAGAGCGCAGCCCAATCCCTCCCATAGTGTCAAACCGAACCGTACAGCGCAACTGGCAATCATGCTTGCCGCTGTCCACTTTGTAAACTGGTCCGTTTTGACCGTCGAAGCATGGCCTCAGCAGAGATACTGGATTTCTAAGAATTTTGTTGAAGGTAAAGTGTCCGCCGAAGATTACCTTTTACAATGATTGGGGCTTTGAGCCTGCTAGTTAACGGGTTTGGGCCTTTATGGGTGGGCTAGACCTGTTGTCTAGTGAGGCAGTGAACAGATATGGAGTTCACCTGCCGTTCTCGTTCCAGTTGGGTGATGAGTTCTTAGGAAAATCAGTGCCGTGATCCCAATCTAAACGTGTTTTTACTGGGTCGGTTGCTGAAATTCAAACAACACTACCAATGATCCTTGAAGGGTGACTTATGAAATCGCCGAAGCACTTGAAAGTTGCGGCACTCGCTGCCGCTGCACTGGGAGTATTTGGGGGATTGGGCAGCGCGATCGCATCTACCACCAGTCCCTCCAATGCCGTCACGATTAACCAAAACCTGGCCCAATCTACGCAGCTGCTAGCCCAGGCTCAGCAGTTTGGCGAGCAGCCGGTCCTCGATCAGAGCCGGATTCTGCTAGTCGCTGCTCCTGGCAGCGCGCTCAACCCCAACCAGTTCTTTATTATTGAGCAGCAGAGCAACGCTCGCCCCTGCTGGAATGAACCTAGCCCCGGCACAATCGATCCCCTGTGGACTACCTTCGACTTTACCGGCATTTGCGGTCGGGTTTCTGACAGCAATGGCTACTCAATCCGCACGAGTGGAATTGACCAGGGAGCCAACTATCAGTTCAAGCTGGAGCAAAGCGGTAACGATCTAGTTCTCTACGGTCTACCCCGGCCAACCAACCCCGACAAGCGGCGGCTCGTGATTGGTCGTACCAATGGCAGAAGCGCTACCGGCTTTACCCGAATCAACCTGGAGCCGGGCTGGTCGCTGGCCAAGCGCACCTTTGAAGGGCGGACTCTGGGGCACATTTACACAACTAACCAGACTACGCTGGCTCAGCTGCTGAATGCTGGTGGGGCAGCGCCCACTCCTGGCCCTGGCACCCAGCCGCCTGTGGTGGTTCGTCCCCCGGCAACCCCCGCACCTTTCCCCGACATTCAGGGCAATCTCTATGCCGCTCAAATTGCTCGGGCCTCTGAGCTGAACCTGATTTCTGGCTTTGAGGATGGTTCCTTCCGGCCCCGCAACACCCTGACCCGTGAACAAGCGGTGTCTATCGTGATGGAGGGTATTCAGCAGAGAGCACCCCAATCCATCCTGGCAGGTCTGCCCCAGGCGGTTTCTGGCACCCCCTTCCCAGATGTTGCAACCAATCGCTGGAGCGCCCTCAAGATCGCTCAGGCTAAGCAGCTCGGGATTATTACGGGAGACTTTGAGACTGGGCGCTTCCGCCCCAGCGACAACGTCACTCGGGCGGAACTCATGGCCATGCTAAGAAAGGCTGCCATGATTGAAGTCTCTGGCCAGAGCACTGTTGCCGGCACCCCAGTCACCAGCCTGGTGCCTACCCAGTCTCCGGTTGGCTTTACCGACATCAGCGGCCACTGGGCGGCCAGCACCGTCACGGAAATGTCTGCTTACTGCGGCATCGCCTCTCCCCTGAACGAAACGGGCACTAGCTTTGCTCCTAATGCTCAGGCGTTGCGCGACTTTGCTTCGGCTGCGGTCGTGCGTTGGGTTGACTGCCCCGCCAGACAGCGAGGCGTCTAACTACAGGCCTGGTGATTTAATCCTGAGCCCTGTCAATTAAGGTTTACCAGGGAGTCCCGGTGGGGACTCCCTTTTTTGTATGCCTTTCCTTGAAAGCATCTCCCTAGCGAATGGCCGTCAGCAGCCCATAGCGAATCGTTCCCTGCTGAAATCCCTGGCGCATTAAGCCCAGGGCAAAGGTTCCTTGAATGGTGGGCCAGCCTGCCTTTAAAAGACCTGCGATCGCATCCCAGTTCAACGCCGACTCAATCACCCGATCCCAAAACGGGGCGACGGCAGTGGACCAGTCTGCGGTGCGAATCTGCTGAAAGCCGCACTCGGTTGCGATCGCCTCGTACTCTGGCAGAGAGATCACGTAGGGCAGGGCGTAGAGCCGGTAGATCCCGTCCAGCAGGCGCTGCTCCTCAGCGGTCAAGGCTCCAGCTAGGGAAGTCGTCGGGCGATGGCACCAGGTCGCCATTAAGAGCTGCCCTCCTGGCTTCAGCAGTCGGTAGCACTCCCTTAAAAATGCCGCCTTATCGGGCATGTGCTCACCGCTTTCCATTGACCAGATCAGATCAAACTGCTGGTCTTCAAAGGGTGTATTTTGGGCATCGGCTACTTGAAACGTAGCCCGGGTGCTTAGACCCGCAGCGGTCGCGCGTTCGGTGGCGCGCTGGGCCTGCACAGGGCTGAGGGTGATACCCACTACCTGAGCCTGGTATTTCTCAGCCAGGTAGAGGGCGCTGCCGCCAATGCCGCACCCGGCATCTAGGATTTGGCTGGCAGCGGTCACCTCGCCCCAGGCCAAAAACTCCTCATTCAGGTCAATCTGAGCCTGCCTCCGCTGCTTTTGAATCGTGCCGGTGGGGCCATAGTAGCCGTGGTGCATGTGCTCTCCCCAGGTCTGCTCCCATAGGCCCGAAGAGGCATCATAAAACTGCTGAATCTGCTGGTACAAAGTCAAGGTCGTCGAGGTCATAGAGAAAAAATCCGCAACAGGGCTGCAAGCGCTACGGGCATAGTAGCCGGGAGCGACAACTCATGGAAATATAGGGGATGCCTGCCTGTTATCCCTGCCGATGCCGTAACCTGTACGCATGACGGTTTCTCGAACCATTTGCCTGGGTTTTTTGATCATGGTCGTCCTGGGCACTCTACTGCTGTTTCTGCCCCTGGCTACCCACGACGGCCAGTGGAACGATCCCCTGATCGCCCTGTTTACGGCAACCTCTGCTGTTTGCGTCACTGGGCTGATTGTGGTGGATACGGGCACCTACTTTTCACCCCAGGGGCAGGGCATTATCTTGGGGCTGATCCAGCTAGGCGGGCTGGGCTACATGACCGCCACCACCCTGCTACTGCTGCTGCTGGGGCGACGGCTGGGCCTGCGGGATCGGCTGGCGGTGCAGCAGTCGCTTGACACAGCGGAGCTGGCCGGATCACGCACGCTGGTGGTCTCAATCATTGCCATGACGCTGGTGTTTGAACTCACTGGGGCTTTTTTACTCATGCCCACGATGATCCACGACTATGGCATGAGCTATGGGGTTTGGCTGGCCCTCTTCCACAGCATCAGCGCCTTTAATAACGCTGGATTTAGCCTGTTTGAGGACAGTCTCATCCAATATGCCACTTCGGCCTGGGTGAATTTTGTCATCATCGCCCTGGTCATTTTCGGCGGCATTGGCTACCAGGTGATCATGGAGGGGTTTATGTGGATGCGCGATCGCATCCAGGGTAAGCGAGAACGCATCGTGTTTTCGCTCCACTTTAAGGTCGTTACCAGCACCAGCATCACCCTGGTCATCCTGGGGACCCTGGCCATCCTGGCGATTGAGTACTACAACCCTGCCACGCTAGCAGCGGCTAATCCTGATGACCGGCTGCTGATGGCTCTGTTTCAATCGGTCATTACCCGCACCGCCGGGTTCAATAGCATTGACATTGGCGCGATGGAAGGGGCCTCTCTATTTATCGTCATTGGGCTGATGTTTATCGGTGCCAGCCCCGCCAGTACGGGCGGCGGCATCAAAACGACAACGCTAAGGCTCCTGTTTACCTGTACCCGCATGGTGTTGCGGGGCAAGGAAGAGGTCATTCTCTATCAGCGGCAAATTCCCTCCTCACGACTCCTAAAAGCAGTCGCAGTGATCTTTGGTTCACTGATGGTGGTGATGACGGTAACTACGCTGCTGTCTCTGTTCGATCCAGAGTTCAGGTTCATTCAACTCCTGTTTGAGACGGTTTCTGCCTTTGCTACAGTCGGCCTGTCTACAGGCATTACCGCCGATTTAACACCTATCTCAAAACTGCTGATCATTGTCACGATGTACGTAGGGCGAGTTGGCGTGCTGTTGCTAATCGCCTCTCTTTTAGGCGATCCCCAGCCCAGCGTTATTCACTACCCTGAAGAAGATGTGCTAATTGGCTAAGGGCCAGCAGGCAGAGCAGCACAGAGCAGCGAGACACAGCTATGCGAGCAACCCAAGATCTTCCCCGCAGCTACCAGCGGCAAAGCACGCTAGACCTATCTCGCAACCGGGCGCTGTTGATCGCCGTTAATCTCCTGGGCACTGCCCTGTTTTTCGGGTTTGCGTTTGCCTTTTTGGGGTTAGCGGCAGCGCTGCGTCTCGGCCCCCGTCAAGAAAGTCTGGCCTTTGAGATTACGCCTGCTGAGTTTCCCGCTGTAGTGATTGGGGGCATCATCCTCCTGGCGCTGACGCTGGTGATACATGAGTTAGTCCATGCGCTGTTTTTCTGGCGTTTTACCAAACGCTGGACGACTTTTGGCTTCAAGGGGGTCTATGCCTTTGCAGCGGCTCCCAACTGGTACATTCCCCGCAATCAGCACCTGATTATCACCCTGGCTCCCCTGCTGGTGATTACAGGTG
>JACVRP010000604.1 GCA_014534385.1 Cyanobacteria bacterium Co-bin13 | reverse complement strand
GCCTCGTTCGGGGGCACGGGAGACGGCCCATCCACCGCAGAGACCTGGGCCAGTAGTGGAGCTGCCGCTGTAGTGGGGGTAGGGCTGGTGTTCGGTTCAATGGCCCTAGCCGTAGCCAGCAGCCCCCAACCGAGCAGGCCCAAAACCCCACTTAAGGACAGCAGCCATCGTACCGAAATGGGCCGAGCCGCTTGTCTTTGCACAGCCGTCCCCTTGTTTGCTTGTTTCAAAGTGTTCTTTGTCATCGCACTCCCCTTACCACTCCTCATCACATCAGGACTATAGAGAAAGCCCCTGAGTGTCCAAAGTATAATGAGCGAAGGGAAAAAGGGATCGCTACTCCTCAGGTTTTTACGGCAGTGAACAGCCAGCCCAACCAACCAAACGCCACACCGATGACCAGTAGGTTGGGCTGAGTTTTGCGAACCCCCCGCTAGCGTTGGACTCAACCCAACTTAAGGCCCTTTTAAGCCGTGTCAGTTCAACCAGTTCCGTCAAGCAGGCATGGGCGCAGACGATCCGGCGTTAAAGCCATCGCTCCAGCTAGATTCGACCTCAGGCTGGCTGCCCACGCTGGCCCCAGCCGGTAGCGGCTTCTGGCCCCGACTCACCTGGTGCAGCCACCAAAAGTCCTCGGTCTGTACGGCCTCAAAACCACTAGCCCCCATCCAGGCATCGACGCTGCCTCGAGCGTAGTCCTGAATATACGGCTCCTCGAATATATTAGTGAGCCAGTCAGCCGACCGCAGAGTATGCTGATTGCCATCCAAAATCATGACTTGTCCCCCGGCAGTGAGCAGGCGAAAAGCCTCTTTTAAAATGATGCAGGCAATTTCCGAGGGCGTCTCATGGAACAGCAGCGAGGCGGTTACCACATCAAACGAGGCGGGAGGAAAACCCGTTTCCATCGCATTACCGTGGATAAACTGAACGGCCAGTCCAGCTTTTTGTGCCTTGTCTTGGGCCACCACCAGCATGTGGGGTGAGAGGTCTAGCCCAATCACCTCAGCTTTAGGAAAGGTCTGCTTCAGCATTAGGGTAGTGGAGCCGGTGCCACAGCCCAGATCAAGAATTCGCCGGGGCGTTCCTTGAAGGGTCTTGACTGCATGTTCTCGCACCCAACCTTCTCCCGGTGGCAGCACATGCTGGGTGATGGGGTCATAGGTAACCGCTGCATCGGGGGTGAGGTAGCCGCCCTTAATGCCGTGAAAATGAGCAGTTTGGTAATAGTCTGGGTAGTCCACCTGGGGATTTTGCAATGCGGCTGTGGCCGTCTGCCAGTTGATGCTGTTGCGATAGCGCAGCAGGGCCTCCCGATCTAGCAAGCGGCTGAAGATAGGAGCCAGAAACTGTTCAAACAGGGTGTCTTTGCGAGTTGCCATCAAAAAACCTGCTGAAAGCGTGGGTGAGGTTAGGTGAGGTTAACAGATCCAGCCGAGCACAGGATTCCGTCGTTATTCTAGCGAGTTTGGTATTTTTAGTTTGAGCAGGGGAAATTGGCTGTTGTTTGGTTTGCAGCAGGCTTAGGTGGATATGAAGACCAGGGACAGGCAGGTGTGGTTCACTAGAAAACAGCAGCAGAGGTCTTGGCATGGGTCAAAGCAGTCTTCTCAAAAACTACATCAACGGTCAGTGGTGCCTCTCTAGCGCCCAGGAGCAGATTCCCGTAGACAATCCGGCGACGGCAGATATTTTGGCGACGGTGCCGCTGTCTCCGGCGGCAGAGGTTGAGCGGGCGGCTCAGGCGGCGGCCAGTGCTTTTCCTGAGTGGCGGCGGGTGCCGCCTACGGAGCGGGTGCAGTATCTCTTCAAGCTCAAGGGGTTGCTGGAGGCTAACCGGGAGGACCTGGCTCAGCTGGTGACTCAGGAGTCTGGCAAAACTCTGGCCGAGTCGCGGGGGGAGCTACAG
>JACVRP010000095.1 GCA_014534385.1 Cyanobacteria bacterium Co-bin13 | reverse complement strand
GCTCTATGTCACTGGTCGGCTCAAGGATCTCATTATTATCCGGGGTCGCAACCACTATCCCCAAGACATTGAAGCAACCGTAGAAGCGGCCCACCCAGCTCTACGAGCGGGCGCTGGGGCCGCTTTTTCGGTCGATTTAGGCAATGCGGAGCAGCTAGTGGTCGTGCAGGAACTTGAGCGCAGTCAGCTGCGTAAGGCCGACCATGAGGCCGTCTGTAGTGCTATCCGCCGCAGCGTGGCCGAGCAGCATGAGCTGCAGGTGTCGGCCATTGTGCTGCTCAAGACCACCAGTTTGCCCAAGACCTCTAGCGGTAAGATTCAGCGCTTTCTCTGTCGCAGCGGCTTTTTGGACCGGCAGCTCGATGCGGTCTATACCTGGGAATCGGAGACGCTCTCTAGCCTATCGTTCGAGGAGTCGGAAGGCGTCCTTGAGGAGCCTGAGGAGCGGCAGGCGAGTAGTGCGGTGTTTAAGGAGCGGCTTGCAGATGCGATCGCATCGCCGTCCCCCGGCCCGGTGGTCAAAGCCGCTACCCTCTCTAGCGCTGAGGACATTCAGCGCTGGATGGTGCGCTGGCTGGCTCAGGCTCTACAAACTCCTGAAGCCACTATTGATGTCCGGCGGCCCTTTGCCGAGTATGGCTTGGACTCTGTCACTGCAGTGGAGTTGGCAGATGCTCTAGAAACTGCTCTGGGCCTCACCCTGGAGCCGACTCTGGCCTACGAATACCCCACCATTGAAGCCCTGGCTCGCCACTTGGCCCGCCAGGAAACGCCCGCAACTGCGTCTGTTGTGACTGAATCGGCTCCTGAGATGGGGGACATTGAGGTCGATCAGCTCGTCAGAGAATTAGAAATGCTGTCAGACGCGGAAATTCAAGCGCTGCTGGGCCAGCAAAATAACTAGTAAAGCTAGGAGCTAACCTGTGGAGGATCTCGCGCGGCGAATTGCCAATCTTTCGCCAGAGAAGCGGCTGCTATTAGAAATAGAGCTGCAAAAGAAGAAAGGTTTGCCCGAACCCATTGCGATTGTGGGTCTGGGCTGCCGGTTGCCGGGTGCAGAAAATCCTCGGGCGTTTTGGCAGCTCCTGTGCGAAGGCCACGATGCGGTGCGGGAAGTGCCCCCGGATCGTTGGGATGTCGAGGCTTTTTACGATGAAGATCCGGCAGCACCGGGCAAAAGCTATTGCCGCTGGGGCGGCTTTTTGGACCAGGTAGATCAGTTCGATCCTGAGTTTTTTGGCATTGCCCCCCGTGAAGCGCCCTACATTGATCCGCAGCAGCGCCTGTTTCTGGAGGTTGTCTGGGAAGCTCTAGAAGATGCTGGCATCGTTCCGCAGCAGCTAAGTGGCAGCCAGACCGGCGTGTTTACCGGATCTTCTACCCTGGACTATGGTCAGCTGCTGCTGCTGCACGGCACTCAAACCGTTGGCACCTACACGACGACCGGGCTAGCCTCGACGATGCTGGCCAATCGCGTGTCTTACCTGCTCAACCTGCGTGGGCCTAGCCTCAGCATCGATACAGCCTGTTCTTCTTCTTTGGTGGCAGCTCATTTGGCCTGCCAGAGCCTGTGGCGGCGAGAAACGGATCTGGCTCTGGCAGGGGGCGTCAACCTGATTTTGACGCCAGCGCTAACCGTGGGCTTTAGCAAGCTGACGGCGCTTTCTCCTGACGGTCACTGTAAGGCGTTTGATGCTTCGGCCAACGGCTTTGTGCGTTCAGAAGGGGTGGGTGTGGTAGTGCTGAAGCGGCTGTCTCAGGCGCTAGCTGATGGCGATCGCATCTATGCCCTGATCCGAGGCAGCGCCGTCAACCAGGATGGCCGCACTAATGGCCTGACTGCGCCCAATCGCGAAGCCCAAGAGGCGGTGCTGCGGCAGGCCTATCAGCAGGCGGGCGTGGCGTTGCGTCAGGTGGAGTACATCGAAGCCCACGGCACCGGCACCCTGCTCGGTGACCCCATTGAAGCCAAGGCTCTGGGCAATGTCTTTCAGTCTGAACGGTCTTTGCAAAACCCGGTGCGAATTGGCTCGCTCAAGAGCAACATTGGTCACACAGAGGCGGCTGCCGGGGTTGCCAGCCTAATCAAAGTTGCCCTCTGCCTGAAGCGCCGCACCCTGGTGCCCAGCATTCACTTCCATACCCCCAATCCCTACATTCCCTTTGATCGGCTGCCGCTCCGAGTGCAGCAGGTGCAGGAGCCCTGGACTGACTCAGGCCAGCTGCCGGTGGCTGGGGTTAGTTCCTTTAGCTTTGGCGGCTCCAATGCCCATATGGTGCTCCAAGCGGTGCCCGATATTAAGCCGGTAGCTGCCCAGCCAGAGCGGCCCCGCCATCTGCTGACGCTGTCTGCACCGACCGCCGTTGCCCTGCGCGATCAGGCTCATCAGTTCAGTGCTTTTCTCAAGACGGCTGATGCGGCTGACTTGGCCTCTATCTGCTACACGGCTAACGTGGGCAGAACGGCGTTTTCTCACCGGCTTGCGATCGCAGGCACCAGCCCTACCCAGCTAGCCGATCAGCTAGCCCCCCTCGCTGCAGGAGACTCCCTAACCACGGGGCACCTAGGCCAGGCCTCTGAGGCGACGGCACCGGAAGTCGTGTTTCTCTTTACCGGGCAAGGGTCGCAGTACTGGGCGATGGGGCGACAGCTCTACGAAACTCAGCCTGACTTTCGCGCTGCCCTGGAGCGCTGCGACGAGCTGCTGCGGCCCTATCTCAGTCGATCTCTGCTGGCCGTGCTGTTTGAGGCAGACGACGGAGATTTGAGCCAGACCCAGTACACCCAGCCCGCGCTGTTTGCCATTGAATATGCCCTGGCCCAGCTCTGGCGCACCTGGGGGGTAGAACCTGCGGCCGTACTGGGACACAGCGTCGGTGAGTATGTCGCGGCCTGCATCGCTGGCGTCTTTAGCTTGGAGGACGGGCTGCGGCTGATCGCCCAGCGAGGTAAGCTGATGCAGTCTCTGCCCGCAGGCGGCGGCATGGCCGCGATCTTTGCCGATGAAGCCACCGTAGCAAAAGCGATCGCACCGTTTGCCGACACAGTCTCCCTAGCCACTCTCAACGGCCCTGAAAATACCGTCATTGCTGGAGTCAAAGCAGACGTGCAGCAGGTGCTAATTCAGCTGCGGGAGCGGGGCATTGGCAGTCGTTCCCTAGATGTGTCCCACGCTTTTCACTCGCCCCTGATGGATCCGGTGCTGAATCTGTTTGAGCACACGGCCCGGCGCATTCCCTGTCAGCCTGCTCAAATTCCCTTGGTGTCGAACCTGACCGGGCAATTTTTAGCAGCGGGAGAAGTGCTAGATGGAGCCTACTGGCGACGTCAGGCGCGGGAGCCAGTGCGGTTTGGCGATGCGATCGCAACCCTGCATCAGGCAGGCTACCGAGTCTTTCTGGAAATTGGCCCGCAGCCGATTCTAAGTGCGATGGGTAAACGCTGCATTGCCGATCCAGCCGTGCAGTGGCTGCCCTCTCTCCGCAAAGGCACCGATGAGTGGGAAACGCTGTTAGCCAGTCTGGGGTGCCTCTACTGCGAGGGCGTCAAGATCAGCTGGGCCGGTTTTGATCAGCCTTACCAGCGGCGCAAGCTCTCCCTGCCTACCTATCCCTTCCAGCGGCAGCGCTACTGGATTGACTTACCTGTGGCTCTGCCCCCGGCAACCGAGCTACCTGCGGCTCAAGTTGGAACGGTCCTTGAGCAATCTTTTGCTCAGAATGCCTACCAGCTGGCCTGGCAACCTCAACCCCTAGTAACCTCCGCAAACCCAGCGATCAGCGGGCGATGGCTGATATTCTCTGACCCTAACGGTTTAGGCGAGGCCCTAGCAGCCCAAATTCAGGCTGCCGGTGGCCAGGCCATTCAGATTAGGCCAGGGGACGGCTTCTGCAGACTGGCCCCCAACCAGTTTCAGCTCTCGCCCACCCAGCCTGAGGACTACTTGCAGCTCGTCCAGAGCCTATCTGCTGATGCTGAAGCGCCCTGGAGCGGCGCTCTCTACCTATGGGGTTTGGCCAACACATCAGATCGTGCTAACCCAGCAGACCACAGCGCCAGTCTGGCGCTGCTGACGCTACTGAGGCACCTGTTGACAGGTTCCTGGCAACAGGTGCCTCAGCTCTGGCTAGTCACCCAATCGGCTCAGGCCGTCACCCAGCAGACTGACTTGACCCATCCCAATCAAGCCGCTCTTTGGGGCTTGGGGCGCACCCTGCGAATAGAGCATCCTGAACTCTGGGGTGGGCTGGTCGATCTAGATGCTGATGCCCTAGACAGTCCAGCGCAATCTGCCCAAGCGCTACTGCAGCACCTGCTTGCTCAGGATGGGGAGGACGAAGCCGCCTTCCGCCAAGGGCAGCGGCACGTCGCTCGACTAGAAACCGTAACCTTACCTGAGGTTTCTGCCCCACTCTCAGTCCACGGCGAAGGAACTTATCTGATTACCGGGGGAACCGGAGCCTTGGGCCTGACAGTAGCTCGCTGGCTGGTCGATCAGGGGGCACGCTCCCTGGTTCTAGTTAGCCGTAGCGGAGTCTCAGCCCAGCATCAGCCCGAACTAGAAGCTCTGCGACAGGCCGGGACTGCGGTATGGGTTGAACAAGCAGATATAGCCGAGGCGGCCCCACTGGAGGCGCTGCTCCAGCGAGTGCGACAGCAGCTTCCACCCCTGCGAGGCGTGCTCCACGCAGCAGGCACCCTGGCCGATAGCACGCTGCTAAATCTCACTGCCGTTCAGTTTACTAAGGTGATGACGGCCAAAGTAGAGGGAGCCTGGAATCTCCATCAAGCTACCCTGGCCGATGCGCTTGACTGGTTTGTCAGTTTCTCTTCCATTGCCTCCCTGCTCGGCTCGCCAGGGCAAGGAAACTATGCTGCTGCTAATGCCGTTTTAGATGCGCTGTCCCACTACCGACAGCAGCAGGGCTTGCCCGCTCAAAGCCTTAGCTGGGGCCCTTGGGCTGGTGCAGGTATGGCTGCTGGCGAAGACGCTGGGATAGAAAGCCTACGCGGCCTGCAAAAGCTCTCCTCAGAGCAGGGGCTGGCCCTACTGCGCCAAGCGCTAACGGCACCCCAACCCCATTTAGGACTAGCAGCGATTGACTGGGCTGCGATCGCACAAAGCTCACCCTTTGATCTGCCTCCCCTGCTCAGCCGAGTGCTTGAGAAACAGGCCCAGCCAGCGGCCCCGACCGCAGCCAGCGCCAGCCCAACAGTCCCCAAACAGCCAGAGCTGCTTGCCCACCTACTGACGCTGCCCACCTCAGAGCGAGAAACCGAACTAACCACCTACCTGCAGCGAGAAGTGGGCCAGGTTTTGGGCTTGCAGGGCACAGCCCCGGTAGATCGACCCCTGCTGGATCTAGGTATCGACTCCTTGATGACAGTGGACTTGCTAAATCTCTGCAAGCGAGATTTGAAAATTACCCTGTACCCCCGCGAAGTCTTTGCCCACCCAACGATCCAAGCCCTGGCCCAGTACATAGCTAAGGAATTGGTGCGATCGCACCCCGCTCCCACACCTCTATCCACCCACCCACCCGTCCACCCATCTGCCCATCCACCCTCCGCCCCCCTCCCCGAAGGCTTCTGGACCAGCCATACCCTCCCAGAAGCCCCATCCCAGCGCAACCGCAGCATGGTCTTTTTGCTCTCCAGCCCCCGCTCCGGCTCCACCCTGCTGCGCGTGATGCTGGCTGGCCATCCTCAGCTGTTCTGCCCGCCTGAACTGCATTTGCTGCCCTTTGATACATTGGGCGATCGCCATGCAGCCCTGGGCGGCAGCTATCTGGAGGAAGGACTACAGCGGGCTCTCATGGAGCTAATGCAGCTAGATGCCGATGCCACTCAGAGCCTAGTGAGTGAGTGGATGGAGCACAATGCCCCGGTTCAAGCCGTCTATGACAAGCTGCAGCAGCTGGCCGGAGACCGTCTACTGGTGGATAAGTCGCCCACCTACAGCCTCAGTCTGGCGACCCTGCAGCGGTCTGAGCTGCTGTTTGAAAATGCCAAGTTCATCCATCTGGTGCGGCACCCCTACGCGGTGATCGACTCCTTTGTGAAGAACCGAATGCACAAAATCTTTAACCTGGAGCCGGAAAACCCGTATCAGCTGGCCGAACAGGTCTGGGACGTTAGCAACCGCAACATTCAAACTTTCCTGCAGCAGGTAGATCCACAGCGGCAGCAGGTGTTGCGTTACGAAGACCTAGTCACCGACCCAGAAACCGCCATGCGGCAGCTCTGTGCGTTCTTAGAGCTACCCTTTGATCCGGCTGTGCTCACGCCTTACGAAGGCCAGCGCATGACCGATGGCGTTCGCGCTAACTCAATGGCGGTTGATGACCCCAACTTCCGGCAGCGCCGCCGAATTGAGGCCAATCTAGCAGAGGCGTGGCGAGCGGTCGAGCTGCCTTTGACTCTGACTGCACCGACGCAGGCCCTATCTGCCGACTTTGGCTATGAGCTGCCGCGAGAATTTGCAGCGGCCACTGCACCTCGCCCAGAGCTGCCTCAAGTTGGTGAACCGCTAGCCACAATGCGCGAGGAGACAATCACCCTACGCGGGCTGCAGACCGGCCTCTGCACTTGGGGGCCATCAGCAGGGCAGTTAATTCTTTGTCTGCACGGCATTTTAGATCAGGGGGCAGCGTGGGATGCGATCGCATCTCCCCTGGCCGACCGAGGCTACCGCATTATTGCCCCTGACTTGCGTGGGCATGGCCGCTCCAGCCATGTTGGCCCCGACAGCAGCTACCAGTTCCTCGACTTCCTGGGCGATATCGATGCGCTGCTGCGAGATCTGCCGGAGACGCCCCTGGTTTTGGTGGGTCACTCGATGGGGGCAGTGCTGGCAGCGACCCTGGCCAGCCTGCGGCCTGAACGCTTCCAGCAGCTAATGCTAATTGAACCAGTTGTGCCCGGTACAGGTGCGGCTGAATCGGTGGCTAGTCAGCTAACGGCGCACTTAGGTTACCTGGCTCAGGCTCCCACCCATCCCACCTTCCCCGATCTGGCTGCGGCTGCGGCCCGGCTGCGGCAGTTTAACTCGGCTCTGCCCGAAGCCGCCGCTCTAAAGCTAGCAGAGCGGCTGATCGAACCCCATGCAGAGGGCGTTCGCTGGCGCTGGGATGCTCGCTTGCAGACCCGCACCAGTCTTGGCATCGGCGGTGCCTTCAGCCGCCAGCAGTACGAACAGCTGCTGCAGCAAATCCAGATGCCGACTCTTCTGGTCTACGGCAGCCACAGCCAGTTCAACCGGCCTGAAGATCTGGCCCTGCAACAAGAAGCGCTGCCCCAAGCTCAGCGGATTATGCTAGAGGGCGGCCACAATCTGCCGGCTGAAGTGCCCGGCCAAATTGCGGCACTGATGCTGAATCAACTCTCAGGAAATCATTCATGAAGCAGGGATTTGAACTCGAAGCGCTGTGGGAAGTCCCTCTGGGGGTGTTGTCTTACCTGTTTTCGCGGGTTGTTAAGTGGACATTGACTTTCGTCAGCCGCTACTACAACCCAGCTAGCCAGCGCTCCCAGCCAGAGTGGCAGGTGGTGTCTGCGGAGTTTCTCAAGGGGCCAGTCAAGCTGCTGTGGACCATGAGCCGAGCCCGCTGGAACCTGCACTCGCTGATTGCGATCGCAGGTCCCTTCAACGTCAGCAGCTCCCTGTCTCTAGACCTGACCGCTCTCAATCGCTCGGCCAAGTCTTGGACAGCGGTAGTCTACACCCTCCAGGGCTACAAAACTATCACCAGCGTCAGCTCCCTCAGCATCCCTACCGATCGCGACTGGCAGAGTATTGAGCTGCCCCCAGGTCGCTATCTGGTTGGCGTTCGCCATTATCAGTGGAGTGACCCCATTCATCTTCCCGCGATTCAGGTTGATGACCAGCCAGCCTTGGCCGCCCAACCGCTGACGGCTCCTGCTAACTTCAACCAGTTCTACCGGAACCTAGTTCACCGTCGGGGCTGGCTTTACACCTGGCTGAACTTCTATGTCTATCCCCTGCTGCGCTACCGCCGATGGCTCCCCTCAGCCTTCGTCAAGCAGACCTTTCTTCCAGTGCCCAACCCCGAGACGCAGTTCTACTACGGTGCCTTAAATACAGACGAAGCGGTCAGACTAGAGGTTCCCCCAGATCTGCTCAACACCCACAGCCTTTTCTTGAGCCTCTACACCAGAGACTGCTTTCCCTTGGACTGGTACCCCGTCACCCAGACGCAGCACACCACTCAAGCCATGACAGAAAAGGGAGCATACATTCTACGGGTTCACCCCAAAGATGTCTTGTCCCTAACTAGGGACAGCCCAGAAATTCATGTAAGCATCACGTAGAGGGCTACGATCGCTCCTTCAACCCACAAAATCTTGATAAAAAACGCTCCTCCAACTCCCTTCTGAGATGCTTGGAGGACTATTTTTTGAGGGGCGAAAATCTACCTCAATGCGCTTTTTACAGGGTTTTCACATAGAGAGAGGTTTTGTTTATCGTGACCTCACAACCCGTTCTGAAATTCCTGTTACGCTCAGCATAAGACAGGAAACAATAAACAACGTCTTCCAGTCTTGATATGTTCCCTGTTGTTTAATTGACTTTTGTGACTGATTCCCATAGGCCGTCTAGTCTTTAATGTCTTGAAGTTTGAGGCCTTGCGATATTTTTCTGGGGATAGTTTTCAAAAGCCAGTAAGTTTTATCTTGATGCAGCTACTGAGAACAATCAGCTAGAGAGCTGCGAGTTTCAACCCCAAATTTTATCCTTTCAGATTAGGGTTCCTTCTATGAAAGCAGTCATCTTGGCAGGTGGGCTGGGTACTCGTCTAAGCGAGGAAACCAGTATCAAGCCTAAGCCAATGGTTGAAGTGGGTGGGCGGCCAATTCTTTGGCACATTATGAAAACCTACTCAGCCCACGGTATCAATGACTTTATTATTTGTTGTGGCTACAAAGGCTACGTCATCAAAGAATATTTTGCCAATTACTTTCTGCACATGTCAGACGTCACATTCGACATGCGCTTCAATCAAATGAATATTCACCACGGTAAAGCAGAGCCCTGGCGAGTAACTCTGGTAGACACAGGCGAGGAAACCCTCACCGGAGGTCGTCTCAAGCGGGTTCGAGAGCACATCGGTCAGGAAACCTTTTGCTTCACCTATGGCGATGGCGTCAGCAACGTCAATGTCACGGAACTGCTCGATTTTCACAAGGAAGCAGGCACCCTGGCTACCCTGACGGCAGTTCAGCCTCCTGGGCGATTTGGGGCGATTTCTTTGACAGAAGGGCAAACCAAAATTTCGACCTTCCAAGAAAAGCCTGAGGGAGACGGTGCCTGGATTAACGGTGGCTATTTTGTGTTAGAGCCCCAGGTAATCGACTTTATTGCGGGCGACGAAACCATCTGGGAACAGGAACCCCTGCGAAAGTTGGCCCAGATGGATCAGCTCTCCGCTTATCGCCACAGCGGTTTTTGGCAGCCCATGGACACGCTACGCGATAAAAACTATCTAGAAGATCTTTGGAAAAAGGGTAAAGCTCCCTGGAAAGTCTGGTAGCCCGTGGCTAGTTAGGGAATTCTTGTGTAGGTTTAGCCTCCTTTGAGGCTGTCAAATAAGGCTGTCAAAATTCTGCTAACCCTAACCCTTTATGATTTTTGAAGAAACCCATCTGAGTGGTGCCTTTGTCATCTCTTTGGAGAAGAAGGAAGATCACCGAGGCTTTTTTTCGCGCGCTTTTTGTTCTAAGGAGTTTGAGGAGCATGGCTTAAAGCCTGTGGGGGTGCAGTGTAATCTGGCTGGCAATTTTGTCAAAGGCACTCTGCGGGGAATGCATTATCAGGTTCCCCCGGCTGCCGAAGCTAAATTGTTTCGCTGCATTAAAGGCGCTAACTACCATGTCATCGCTGATATGCGCCCCAACTCTCCAACGTACCTGCAGCATTTTGGCATCGAGCTATCTTCTGATAACCAGAGTGCTCTGTATATTCCAGAGATGTTTGCCCACGGCTATCAGGCGCTCACCGACGGCTCCGAAGCGTTTTACATGGTAAGCGAGTTTTATACGCCGGGCTGTGAACGAGGGCTGCGCTATGACGACCCAACCCTTAATATCAAATGGCCTTTGCCGGTGACCGAAATCTCTGAGAAAGACACTGCATGGCCCCTGCTCAACTC
>JACVRP010000459.1 GCA_014534385.1 Cyanobacteria bacterium Co-bin13 | reverse complement strand
GCTTAGGGCGCTGGTGGCGGCAGCAGCTAGGTACCCCCATCATTGCCATCACCGGGTCGGTGGGCAAGACCACCACAAAGGAACTCATTGCAGCAGCCTTGGCAACCCAAGGACCAGTCCTCAAGACCCAGGCTAACTACAACAATGAAATCGGCGTGCCTAAAACGCTGCTGCAGCTGAGCCAGGAGCATAGGTTTGGGGTGGTTGAGATGGGCATGAGAGGGCCAGGAGAAATTGCCCTCCTGACTCAAATTGCCCAGCCTGACGTAGCCGTTATCACCAATGTGGGGACGGCTCACATTGGCCGTCTGGGATCGGAGCAGGCAATTGCCGATGCCAAGTGCGAACTGTTGACAGAGTTGCCCGCTAGCGGCATAGCCGTGCTCAACCACGACAACGCTCGGTTAGTGACCACGGCCAAGCGAGTTTGGGCAGGGCGGCAAATCACCTTTGGTCTGGAGGGAGGCGATATTCGCGGCCACCTGATCGATGCTGCAACGCTAGAGGTGGAGGGGGTGCAGCTGCCCCTGCCCCTGCCGGGACAGCACAACGCCTTGAACTACCTGGCAGCCATTGCTGTGATGCAGGCGTTAGGCCTGGACTGGAGCCAGCTGACCTCCGGGCTCACGGTAGAGCTGCCGGGCGGGCGGGCTAAGCGACTGGCTCTGGCCCCCGACATCACGATTTTGGATGAGACCTACAACGCGGGGCTAGAGTCGATGCTGGCCGCTGTGCAGCTGCTGGCCGCCACCCCCGGAAAGCGGCGAATTGCGGTGCTGGGCACGATGAAGGAACTGGGCGATCGCTCCGTGGAGTTCCATCGCCAGGTGGGGCAGTTGGTGGGGCAGCTAGGGCTTGACCATCTCTGCGTTTTAGCTGATCCGGCAGAGGCCGCAGCGCTGGCGGCGGGCGCGGTACCTGTGCCGACACAAATATTTGAAACCCTAGATGGGCTGATCGAGCACCTCAAGGGCTTCGTGCAGCCGGGGGATCGCCTGCTGTTCAAGGCCTCACGGGCGGTTGCTTTGGATCGGGCGGTCGATGCCCTAGTGCAGTTTCTGTCACCCACGTTGTAAAGGCGACTGACTGAGCTGGGTCATCCTGCCTTAAAATAGAGAGTCTGATAAAACCGGACGCCTGCGGCTGTGGTACTCATTCTCGACCCAGAAAAACTGCAAGGAATACGCGCCCACGCTGAGCAGACCTACCCTGAGGAGTGCTGTGGTCTGCTGGTGGGGCAGTGGTTGCGGCAGCCCGACGGCGACGATACGCGTCAGGTGATGGACTGCATTGCCGCAGACAATGACTGGAACGAAGTCGCTGCCGCTGAAGTGGGTGCCCTGCAACAGCAGCCCGCAACGGAGGCCGCAGCCGCCAAAACAAGCCGCTACTGGATTGATCCCAAGGTGCTGCTGCAGGTGCAGCGAGAGGCCCGCGATCGCAACCTCGATATCGTCGGCGTCTATCACTCCCATCCGGATCATGTAGCGGTGCCTTCGGAGTGCGATCGCACCCTGGCTTGGCCCGGATATTCCTACATCATTGTTGCCGTCACCCAGGGCAAAGCCACAGACTTACGCAGCTGGCACCTAGACGAGCAGCACCAGTTTCAGCCTGAGGTCATGCGAATGGGGGCCTAGCCTCCACATACCCTTCAACCCAACCCCCAAACCCCCTCGCTTCAGACGCTAGATTGGTTCCTTAACCACCCACACTCACTGCTCATTTCTGTGCCCATTTCTGTAGAAGATCATGCTCAATCCCAACCTTGAAACCATTCAACTGACCAAAGAGGAGTACGAACGCTACTCCCGGCACCTGATCCTGCCGGAGGTTGGTCTGGATGGGCAGAAAAAGCTCAAAGCTGCCAGCGTCCTCTGTGTTGGCACGGGCGGTCTAGGCTCTCCCCTGCTGCTTTACCTGGCCGCCGCCGGCATTGGCCGCATCGGCATTGTGGATTTTGATGTGGTGGATTACTCCAACCTGCAACGTCAGGTAATCCACGGTACCTCCTGGGTCGGCAAACCCAAAATTGAGTCCGCCAAAAACCGCATTCTAGAGATCAACCCCTACTGTCAGGTCGATCTCCACGAAACCCGACTCAGTGCTGAGAATGCCCTGGATATCTTTCGGCCCTACGACATCGTGGTAGACGGTACCGACAACTTCCCAACCCGCTACCTGGTGAACGATGCCTGCGTGCTGCTAGACAAGCCCAACGTCTATGGCTCCATCTTCCGCTTTGAAGGGCAGGCCACGGTCTTTAACTACGAAGGTGGCCCCAACTACCGCGACCTCTACCCCGAACCCCCACCTCCAGGCCTGGTGCCCTCCTGCGCCGAGGGGGGCGTACTGGGAATTTTGCCCGGAATTATCGGCGTCATTCAGGCCACAGAGACGGTCAAGATTATTTTGGGGCAGGGCAATACCCTAAGTGGTCGGCTGCTGCTCTACAACGCCCTAGACATGACCTTCCGCGAGCTGAAGCTGCGGCCTAACCCAGTGCGCCCCGTGATCGAAAAGCTGATCGACTACGAGGAATTCTGCGGCATTCCCCAGGCCCGTCTAGAGGAACAGCAGCAGCAGGCCGAAATCCCCGAAATGACCGTTAGCGAACTCAAGCAGGTGCTCGACAGCGGAGCTGACGACATTCTCCTAATCGACGTGCGGAACCCTAATGAGTACGAAATCGCTCAAATTCCAGGGGCGGTGCTGATCCCGCTGCCCGAGATCGAGAGCGGCAGCGGCGTCGAGAAGGTGAAAGAGCTACTCAATGGCCACAAGCTGATTGCTCACTGCAAGATGGGCGGTCGCTCAGCCAAGGCGCTGGGCATTCTCAAGCAGGCTGGCATTACGGGCACCAACGTCAAAGGCGGCATCACAGCCTGGAGTCGGGAAGTCGATCCGTCTGTGCCGGAGTACTAAAGCCTTAAGGTTGGCATGGGTAGGGTGCGTCACGGGCTGCGATGACGCACCCGTTTCGGCCAGGCCCAACCCAACCTACTTCACGCCTTGCCGAAGAATTGTCAGTTCAAAAAAAGTGCGTCGGGCCTAGTCCGGCGCACTTTTTTGCCTTACAGAAAACTGTAGGGAACGTGCCTTTTTCTGTCAGCAAACAGGTCAAAAGCAGCCACGGTAAAGGCTCAAAACTCTACTGATTCTCGGTGTTGCAGGCCCTAAATTTGAATCAAGGTAAAG
>JACVRP010000274.1 GCA_014534385.1 Cyanobacteria bacterium Co-bin13 | reverse complement strand
TGCTGAGGGCCGGCAGGTTGGGCAGCTTTCCTTTGACAAGCTAGATGCGCCCCATCCCTATGTGATGATTCTGCCGCAGGCCGAGACTGAGCGCATTTTGATTGACAGGCTGGCGAAGCTGGGCGTTGAGGTAGAACGCCCCAAAGAGTTGATCGAGATTGAGCAAAACGCGGATACGGTCTCAGTCCGGCTGCGCCACACGGACGGACTGACGGAGGCTGCGGCGTTTTCCTACCTGATTGCTGCAGACGGCGGGCGCAGCAGTCTGCGCAAACTGCTCAATCTCAGCTTCGAGGGCAGCAAAACCGAGGGTGCATACGTTGCTGATGCACGGGTTGATTGGCAGGGGCCGCCACCCGATAGCGCCCACGGCCACATGTATTTGGGGCGCGATCGCATGTTGATTTTTGGTCTGCTGCCCTCTGGCCTCTGGCGCATTGGCGTAACGCTAAAGGCCAGCGACCCGCTGATGAACTCAGAAAAACCAACGCTTGAGCGGCTGCAATCGTTGATTGACCAGCAGGGCGGCATCCCTGCTCAGCTGCGCGAAGTGACCTGGAGTTCGGCGTTTACAATTAGCTATCGCAAGATCGAACAACTGCGGCACGGCCGCGTATTCTTTGCCGGAGACGCGGCGCACATTCACTCGCCAGCGGGCGGGCAGGGCATGAACACAGGCATACAAGACGCCTTTAATCTGGCCTGGAAAATTGGCCTCCATGCCAAGGGCTGCGGTGGCGAGGAACTGCTAGACAGCTATCACGCCGAGCGCTACCCCATCATCAAAAAGCTGCTGCCCCTGATCGAGCAATCCGAAGACATCATTGTCGTGAAACATTCGCTGGCGGCCCAGCTGCGCAACCGGCTGCTGCCAATTGTTTCGAGTCTAAGCTTTGTGCAGGCATTGGGCAGCCATGCCTTGGGGGGGTTTCTCATCCACTACCGCCAGAGCCCAATCGTGGCGGAACGTAGGGCATCGCCCCTAGCTCATCTGAAGACTTGGCGACAGGGTAAGCTTCCTACAGATTTGAGGGGTGAGCTAGCTTTTGCCCGCGCTCCGCGCGCCGGAGATCGCGCTCCAGATGCAGCGGGAGTGTTGCAAAACGGTGTTTCCCAGCGTCTGTTTGAGATATTTCGAAGTGAAACCCAGCATCAGCTGCTGCTGTTTCCAGCAAAAGCCAACGTTGGCGCTAAAACCGCTGATCTGTGGCAGACAATAGCCAACATTGAGCGTGAATTTGGCGGTCTGATCAGACCTTGGGTAGTGACGACTGAGCCCTCTGCCGCAGCCAGCGACCCCATCGTTTTATTCGATTCAACTGGCGAGCTGAGCAGGCGCTACGGGGCGCGATCGAGCTGTCTGTACCTGATCAGGCCCGATGGCTATATTGGTTTTCGCAGCCAACCAATCGACATCGAGGCCCTGACCGCGTTTTGGCAGCAGAAGCTAGGCCAGCAGACCCTGGGCCGAAAGGCCGTCTGCGTTTAGAGGGATAGGGCGGCGACCCCTCGGTAGCCGCCCCCAGACAGTTCTCTGAGGTTAGCCCAACAGCCCCGCGAGCGGCGTGCTGAGGTACTGAGCGGCGCTGCTGAGATCGACGACTTCGCTGACCGGGCCAGCCGGCGTATCGAGCAGAGTCGTGGCCAGGCCATCGGCAATGGCAATGCTGCCGCTGGTCTGCTGGGCAAAGTCGGCGGCTCGGTTGGCCAGATCGACCAGATCGACCGTGCTCTCGAAGCTGCCAAAGGGCGTTTCAATGAAGCTGTCGATTACGCCATTGGTAATCGTGCCGCTGCCGGAGAGGTCGCGCACAAACTCAACGGCGGCCTCGCTGGCCAGCGGGCCAAACTCCACCTCCAGAGGCACGCTGCCAAAGGGCGTCGCGATGCTAAAGGCGGCCACACCATCATCAACGGTGACGGTGCCAGAGAAGCTCTCTAGGGGCAGCACAATGTCGTTAAGGCCAAAGAGAGACAGCCCCAGAATGCCCTGATTGAAGTCCACCACGCCGGGCAGCGACACAGGAATGCCCAGTCCGGTAGCAACATCCACCGCAAAGGGAATCAGCGTCTCGTCTGTAAAGTCGATTGACCCTGCGATCGCACCAAAGGGCGTCAGCAGATCCAGCGTCAGCGCGCCCTGGGCAAACCCGACCGAGCCGGTAATGGCCCCAAAGGGGGTGTTGGTGTCGAGTGCGATCGCGCCCCCCGAAAATTCAAACGTGCCCTCTAGCCCATAGAGGACATCTTCAATTAGCTCGCTAAAGGGCGTGATGAAGTCAACCGACTCCAGGTCCACACCGGTATCGCCCGTCGTGATTGTGCCGCTAATCAGTCCTTCACTGAAGCTGAATGCGCCGTTGGTTGCCGCCCCTAGCTCAGCTAGATACCTAAACTCCGCTGGCACATCCACTGTTTCCTGCACCTGTCCCTCAGGAAAGGCCACATTCGCCGTAACAATACCCTGGTCAATCGTAATCTGCCCTAGCCACTCATCCGTAGAACCCAGAAAAGACTCGGTCTGGTTGGCCAGATCCGGGCTAAAGCCCGCCAGCAGCCCCAGGATGGAGTAGGTGTTTAGAAAATCCGAGCTTCGATTAAACGTCAGACTCGTCTCAATTAAATTAAGGAAATCTGAAACTGCCGTCTCAGGCGCTGCAAGGCTTGCAGGCGTATCTATGATCTGTGTTGCTAAGTCGGTAGATTACATAAATTTTTCCTAGAACATCAACACATCCCAGACTCAGTGGCGAATGCGGCAAATGGGGCCAATCATCTCCCGCAAAGCACAGCTCAGGTAAAGCGACAGACAGAAAAATTATGTGTTTTAGGCACCGGTGACGATTATGGGGGTAGCAATGGGCTCCCCCTCTCTGCATTTGGGTATAAATTGTAGCCACTTGCTGAGTGTAAACGGCGACTCAGAAGAATGTTTTCAATTTTTTACCGATGTCCCATTAGGACCCCAATAGGGTAGGCTAAACCAGCAAAAAGTTAGCGCTGTACACTCTATGGTCAGTCGATTTACCTCAGGTTTGGGGCTGGCAGTCGTCCTAGCTAGCCTGCTAGGCGCACCCCTACCCCTACAGGCTCAAAACTGCACGGCCAACTGCCGCTCTGACGAGATTCAATTTACACCGGGCGAACGCCTGCAGGTTGAGTTTGTCAATCAGAGCAGCCGGGTCGTTACAGTCGAACAGGTGCCGCTGATTGGGCCTCGAACATTGCGCCCTGGACAGACTACTAACATCGGCTTTAACTGGGGCACAACCCCCAACATTGCCATTCGGTTTTGGAGCGAGGCTGAGCAGCCCATCCGCGCCTATCTATTCCGGCCTGCCGATCGCACCTTGAGAGTCGAGATCCGTGACCTGCCCTGGCAGCTGAGCGATCGTTCAATCTACATTCAGAATGATGGCAGAGTCATAATTTACTAGACTTTTGGCTAAACACATCTATGATTGAGGGTGTTGCCTTGAGTAGTTCAAGCGATCTAGTTAGTCTCAGTGCTTGATTTTCCTGCTTCCGATGCGGCCTCTCCAGATCCACCGTCTGTGTCCGAACAGGCGGTAGAAGCGCCTGCGTCAACGTCAGAGAGACGCATACCCCAGCAACGCTGGCAGCTTTTTGAAGCTCAGCCGGCTGTGGTCCAGTCGCTGGCTGAGCTAACCGGGCTGTCGCCCCTGTTGGCCCAGGTGCTGATTAACCGGGGCATGGGTACCCCTGAGCAGGCCATTGAATTTTTAGAGCCCGAAAGCCAGCAGCTGCCGTCGCCGCTGGAGGAATTTCTTGACCTGGCCTACAGCCTCGAACTGCTCAGCGATGCCATCGAAGCCCAACAAAAGATCGCCATCTGCGGCGACTACGATGCCGACGGCATGACCAGCACTGCGCTGCTGCTGCGGGCATTGCGCTTCTTAGGGGCAGACGTAGACTACGCCATTCCCAGCCGCATGAACGAAGGCTACGGCATCAATGAGCGCATCGTAGAAGAGTTTTATGCCGAGGGCGTAGGCGTCATTTTAACCGTGGATAACGGTATTTCGGCAGTTAAGCCTATTGCCCGTGCCCGCGAACTGGGGCTAGCCGTCATCGTCACCGACCACCACGACATTCCCCCCGAGCTGCCTCCCGCCAACGCCATTCTCAACCCCAAGCTGCTGACCGAGACTTCCCCCTACCGGGGTGTTGCCGGAGTCGGCGTAGCCTATATCCTGGCAATTTGTTTGGCCCAGGCACTAGGCAAAACCCAGGATCTGACAGGCCCCCTGCTGGAGCTGTTCACGCTGGGCACGATTGCCGATCTGGCCCCCCTAGTGGGAGTTAACCGCCGCTGGGTACGCCGAGGGCTGAAGCTGCTGGCCCGCTCGCGAATTTTGGGAGTGCAGGCGCTGGTGCAGGTAGCGGGCCTGAGCGACCAAAACAAAACCCTCAAGCCGGAGCATATCGGGTTTCGGCTTGGCCCTCGCATCAACGCCGTAGGGCGGCTGAGTGACCCCCAGGTGGTGATCGAAATGCTCACCACAGAAGATGTTGGCGTAGCGCTAGAGCGGGCAATTCAGTGCGAGCAGATCAACCAGACCCGTCAGGATCTCTGCCAGCAGATTGAACAGGAGGCCATCGCCTGGTGCGAGGCCCAGCAGCAGGCGGGTAAACTCGACTTTGCCCAGGAGCGAGTGCTGGTCATCGTTCAACCGGGCTGGCACCACGGCGTCATCGGCATCGTTGCCTCTCGCTTAGTAGAGCGCTACGGGGTGCCCGTGTTTATCGGCACCTATGAAGACAGTGATCAAAAAGAGATTCGAGGATCGGCCCGAGGCATTCCCGAGTTCAACGTGTTTGAAGCCCTGCAAGCCTGCAGCGATCTGCTGGATAAATTCGGCGGCCACCACGCTGCTGGCGGATTTTCCTTTGCGACCAAGCGTCTGCGCCAGGTCAAGACTCGCCTGGTCAACTACGCCCGCCAGCAGCTCCAGCTCGAACACCTCAAGCCCCTAGTGCGAGTCGATGTCCAGGCCGACCTCTCAGAGCTGACCCTGACCCTCCATGACCAGGTAGACCAGCTCCACCCCTGCGGCATGGAAAACTCCGACCCCGTTTTTTGGACACCCAACGTACAGGTTCTAGAGCAGCAGACCGTAGGCCGCAGCCGCGACCATCTAAAGCTGCGAGTCGCTCAAACCAACCCCGACGGCACCCTCAGCGAAATCAAAGCGATCGCATGGCGCTGGGGCGAGTACTGCCCCCTGCCCAAACAAGTAGACATCGCCTACAGGCTCAAAGTAAACGAGTGGCAGGGCAACCGCTCAGTAGAACTAGAGCTAGTCGGCATCCGTCCCCCCACCCAAGCTACCCCAACCCCTCAAAAGCCCCCATCTCCCCCACCCACCCCATCCCCTTCTC